>NZ_BAAGDE010000027.1:0-81115 GCF_054660795.1 Mycobacterium sp. MUNTM1 | reverse complement strand
GTGCCTGATCGGTCGAGCGGGGCCAGTTCTGCGATGAGTCCGGTTGCCCCACAGGGCAATTCGCTCAGGCGTGAACTCGCCCGCAAATCCCCGGATGCGTTATCTTCGCGCAGTGACCAGACCTGCTCACACGAGCGCGCTCGCAGCGACGCTCGCGCTGGCGGCGTGTTTGACCGCGCCCCACGGCACCGCCGACCCGACGTCCCAGCAGTCGCCCTTCCCGACGGGAAAATCCGGCACCACCATCCATGTCACGGAGTACAGCGCCGCGACCGCCGACATCACGCTCAATAACGCGACCTGGATCTCGTCCGGCTGCTCCGGCGGCGGAGGCTGCAACGTCATCGAACTGACCATCGAAGGCAAGTCCAACACGCCGTTCACCTACAGCCAGGCCTCGCTGACCGCCGCCTCCTCCGCGTGGCGGCAAGACCCGAACCGCGATGTCCAGGCCGGCTCCGCTCTGGTCGACTACCAGAAGATCAACAAGGTGCCGCCGCTGCGCTCGGGCAGCGTCACCAGCGGCCAGAGCGCCCACGGCTTCATCGCCTACGACAGCGACATCAAACAGGGCGACGTCTACATCGAGTTCAACGACCCCAACGCCCCCGCGGCCCCGACCCCGTTGGCGGGCTGGAAAGTCCACACCTGAGCGAATTGCCCTGTGGGGCAACCGGACTCATCGCAGAACTGGCCCCGCTCGACCGATCAGGCACGGTCGTGAAGCGTGACCTGGTAGCCGTCGGGGTCGGCGAAAGTGAATGTCCGGCCGAAGGGGCCGTCAATCGGCGCGGAGACGATCGTGTGACCGTCGGCGGCGAGAGCATCGTGAATGGCCTGAACGTCTGTCGCGTGGAGCCAGATCGCGGCACCGATGCCGGGCTGAGCAACAGATGCGAGATCGGTGCCGGGGACGACGTCGCGGAGTGCGAACGCGATCGGCTTCGTCTCGAAGACGACGGCGTGCGGAGGCCCGGCCTGCGAGCGGACCAGGCCCAGGTACTGCTCGTAGAACGCCCGCGATGCGTCGAGGTCGCGCGCTTGGAGCGAGATGAAGTCGGGGCCGGTGACGGGCATGATGATGCTCCTTCGATTCGTGTCAGTTTTCTGACATACGCCAACCTATGTCAGAATACTGACATGAGTCAAGACGGCGTCGGCGTCGACCTTGAGACGTCCCTGGGCTACCTGCTGAAAGAGGCGTCGAGCGCCCTCCGCGTAGCCATGGAGGAGGTACTGCGGCCGCTCGGGATGAGCGTGACGCACTATTCCTGCCTCGAGTTGCTTGCTCAACGCCCGGGCTTGTCGAACTCCGAGCTCGCGCGGGGCGCGTTCGTGACACGGCAGTCGATGAATGTGCTGCTGCAGGCCCTGGAGCGAGACGGCTACGTGACCAGACCCGCGGAGGCACCCGTCGGCAAGGTTCTCCCCACGCGGCTCACGCCCCGCGGCCGACGGAGCCTCGAGAAGGCGAGCGCCGCGGTCCGGTCCGTCGAAGTCCGAATGCTGTCCGGCATGACCGAGGCCGAGCAGTCGGACGCGTTCCGGCTCCTGCAGAGCATGATTCAGTGCCTGCGCGACGGCGACGATGGCGCATAGCTCGCGCGGTCGGCGCCGACAGCGGGCTCACACGCGCACGGCCGACATGTCCATGTCGATGGTGCCCTGGCACGCGCCGCTGAGGATGTCGGTGTGCATGACACCGGCGAGCGACCCGTCGGGTTGCGGCGTGTAGCGCGTCACGGCTCGGGCGGGATTCCATTGGATCGTGGTGTCGGGCATCATGCAGTCCCACTGGAAATCGTTCGTTTGCGTCCAGGATTTTCCGTCCCAGGTGAACTGCACCGGCTGCGGAACCGTCGGGTTCGTCGGCGGAGGACCACTGACGATGGTCGCGACGCACTTCCCGTTCGTACAGCTGGAACTGAATCCGTAGGTCTCGGTGTGCTGCGTTTCGGGGTCACCGACCGCCATGCTGGTGCCGGCCTTGGGGCCAACCATGAACGTGATCGCGTACTGGCCGTTCCAGGACGGATTGTCGGCGAGAGCCGTCGGGGAAAGCGGCAGGGCGATGGCGAGCGACAAGGCGGATACACCGGCCAAGCCGGTCAGACGGTCTGGAGTCATGGTTCCTCCTGCGGGTCCGTACCCATCCAATAGTCATATGCCGAACCGTCGCCGTACAAGCTTTGTGGCCCCTTACCAGCCCCATTCGTCGTCGTCGAGGACATCCACCGTCAGCGCGTTGTCGGCGGTGCCCGTGGTTCCGTAGGTAAAGGTCAGCAAGGTGCGGTCGTCGTCGAGGGGCTCGGTGGCGACGACGGTGGCGTGCCCGATCTTCATCCGAATCCTGTCGCCGGGCTGCAATTCATCGATGCGCTTGAGAGGCACACTCAGCCCATCAGAAGCAGTGCTGTGCGATTGCGGCACCTGGCCGGATCTGAATCTCATGCGGCGCGGCGTCGCGGTCGCGAGGCGTCTCCACGTCCACGACGCCACCGCTACATAGTCTGTGCCGCAAGGAAATACGGCCCTCCCCGCTGCTTTGAATCCTCGCGGAATGAGGATTTACTACCTTGGACCGGCTGCCGACGCCTCTTCTACAGCAAACAGGCTGTGCGCCTAGTCCGCAAGCACCTCCGCGTTGAATCCCAATCGCGCTCTACGACACGGACACCTGGTCTGCCCGGTGCCGCGCCGGCCGCGGCCAAGGCCGTGGAACCGGTCGCGGGCGTACGCGCTGCGGCCACCAGAACCACCGTCCGAGCAGGGTCGCCACCGAGGGCGTCATCAGCGAGCGCACCACCAGGGTGTCGAACAGCAGGCCCAAACCGATGGTGGTACCGACCTGGCCGATCACGATCAGCTTGCTCACCGCCATCGACATCATGGTGAAGGCGAATACCAGGCCGGCCGAGGTGACTACGGATCCGGTGCCGACCATGGCGCGTATGACGCCGGTGTTCAGGCCGGCATGGATCTCTTCTTTCATTCTCGAGACCAGCAGCAGATTGTAGTCGGACCCGACCGCGAGCAAGACGATGACCGACATCGGTAACACCATCCAGTGCAGCGGAATCCCAATGACGTGTTGCCACAGCAGGACCGAAAGCCCGAACGAGGCGGCCAGGCTGAGCACCACCGTCCCGACGATGACTGCCGCGGCCACCACGGCGCGGATCAGCACCACCATGATGATGAAGATCAGAATCAGGGCGGCGACCGCGACGATCAGTAGGTCGTAGTCGGCGCCTTGTTGCAGGTCTTTGTACATCGCGGCGCTGCCGCCGAGGTAGATCGTCGATCCCTCCAGCGGGGTTCCCTTAATCGCATCTGCGGCAGCGGTTTTGAGCGGCTCGATGCGCGAAGTGCCTTCCTCGGTCAGCGGGTTGCCCTGGTGAATGATGGTGAACCGCACGGCGTGACCGTCGGGCGACAGGAACAGTTTGATGCCGCGTTTGAAGTCGGCGTTGTCGAAGGCTTCCGGCGGCAGGTAGAACGAGTCGTCATTCTTGGCGGCATCGAAGGCCTCTCCCATGGCCGTGGCATTCTGCTGCATGGCCATGGTTTGGTCCTGCTGCGCTTTCTGGACCTGATACTGGTCGAGCATCATTTGTTTCTGGTTTTTCATCGATTGGATCATCGGCGGCATCAGGGCGACCATCCGCGGCATCACCGCATCGAGACGCTCGATGTCCGGCACCAGGTCGGCCAGGTCGTCACTCATGGTGCCGACGCCGTCCAGGGCGTCGAACACCGACCGCATCGCCCAGCAGACCGGGATATCGAAACAGTGTTTCTCCCAGTAGAAGTAGCTGCGCAGGGGCCGGAAGAAGTCGTCGAAATCGGCCATATGGTCGCGCAATTCCTGCACATCGGCGCTCGTCTTGTTCATCTTGGTGGCCATGCTGTGCGTGATGGCCGCCATCTCCTTGGTGAGGCTCTGCATCACCTCCATCGAATCGATGGTGACCTGCATGTCGGCGGCCTGTTGCAGCGTGTTGTTCAAAGTCTTCTGGGTGTAGTCATTGGTCATGATCTGGCCGGTGCTGTTCATGCTGATCGTGAACGGGATCGTGGTGTGCTGGATCGGGCGTCCTTCCGGCCGGGTGATGGTCTGCACTTGGGCGATGCCATGCACTCGGGCAAGGGCTTTCGCGATCTTGTCGATCACCAGGAAATTGGCTGGGTTTCGCAGATCGTGGTCGGTTTCGACCATCAGCAGATCTGGATTCATCTTGGCCTGGGAGAAATGCCGATCGGCCGCCGCGTACCCGACGTTGGCCGGGACATCGGCCGGTAGGTAAATGCGGTCGTTGTAGGTGGTGTAATAGCCCGGCAGGGTCAACAAGCCCACCAGGGCCAACAGGATCGCGCAGATGAGAATCGCGCCCGGCCACCGCACGGTTGCGGTGCCGATTCGGCGCCAGCCGCGCGGCTGCGTCAGGCTTTTGGGCTCGAGCACTATGCCGAAGCGACTCGTCACCGCAATCAGTGCGGGGCCCAGGGTCAGGGCCGCAGCCACCACGATCGCCATGCCGACCGCCAGCGGGATTCCCATGGTCTGGAAGTAGGGAAGCCGGGTGAAGCGCAGGCAGAACGCCGCCCCGGCGATGGTCAGTCCCGAAGCCAGCACGACATGTGCGGTGCCGTGGAACATGGTGTAATAAGCCGACTCTCGGTCTTGGCCGAGCCTGCGCGCCTCCTGATATCGGCCAATCAAGAAGATCGCATAGTCGGTGGCCGCGGCAATGGCGAGCGTCACGACCATGTTGGTCGCGAACGTCGTCAACCCGAAAGCATTGTGGTAACCCAGGAATGCCACGATCCCCCGCGCGGCGGACAATTCGAGCACGACCATCGTGAGCACAATGCCCACCGTGACGACCGACCGGTAGACGATCAGCAGCATCACGATGATGACGGCGAACGTGAGCATTTCGATGACTTCCATGCTCTTGTCGCCCGTCGCGTTTTGATCCGCGCTGGTTGCCGCCGGCCCCGTCACATACGCTTTCACGCCCGCAGGTGCCGGCGTGCGTGTGGCGATATCGCGCACGGCCGCAACGGATTCGTTGGCCAGCGCCTCTCCCTGGTCGCCGGCGATGTAGACCTGAACGTAGGCTGCCTTGCCGTCGACGCTTTGAGCGGCCGCCGCGGTGAACGAATCGCCCCAGAAATCCTGGACGTGCTGGACGTGCTTGGTATCGGCCCGCAGCTGCTGCACAACGCGGTCATAGAAGTGGTGTGCGTCCGGCCCCAACGGTTTATCGCCCTCGAGGACGATCATCACCGAGCTACTCGTGGAGAATTCTTGGAAGACCTTGCCGACCCGCTTTGTCGCAATCATCGACGGCGCATCGTTGGGGCTCATCGACACCGCGCGCATCTTCCCCACCGCTTCCAGCTGCGGCACAACGGTATTGAGCACGACGACGACGGCCACCCAGGCCAATATGATCGGCACGGCAAATACGCGGATCATTCTCGGTATCCGCGAGCGCGTGGCCGCCGGTTGAGCGACCGGGATGGCGTCGGTCGGGGCGTCGGTCACTTGTAGGCTCATGCTGACTTCACCAGGCAATAGGTCTCGGCGTCGACGCCGGTGGCGGTCCGTTGGTCCTTGACCTTGTCATCGACGGTGATTCGGCAGGTGATGCTCTGCCCGTCACCCTGGGCGAAGAGGTTGGGCGTGGCAGCGGGTGCGGTGGTGCGTAGCGTCAAAGACCATGGCAGAGGCACATTTTCGGCTCGTTGAGGTTTGGCGTCTAGGTCCAGGTAATTGATCACCGCCGTGGTGCCCGAGCCGACCACCTCGTAAGTGACGACCTTCGGGTTGAAGGATTCCGCAGTGTCGGAGCTGTTCGACGTGACCAAGGCGGGGTTGGAGCCGAACACTCCGTGCAATCGCATAACGGTGGTGCCGCCGACCGCGACCGCTACCACGACCAGCATCGGCAACCACACGCGCGCGAGCAGGCCCTTCATCGCGCTCGCCCAACATTGCGGCGGTCGGCATTCGGGTCGGCCGCCGAGCCGTACTCGTAGGGGTTATCCAGATCGGCAATCACGGTGAGGGCCTTTCAGCGGCTCGAGGCCACCCCCAGTGCCGGCGACCGATGAACGTCTAGCTAGACAACCTAACGAGCTAAGTGGATAGAGTCAATCCGCTTAGAGAAAGTGTAGCCGCGGTTACACTTCTCCGGGTGAGCGCTTGTGAGATGGCAGGCCGCCGGCTACGGAGCGATGCTCAGCGCAACCGGCAGCGGGTGATCGACGCCGCGCGTGAGCTGTTCGCCGCAAAAGGCTTGGACGCCACACTCAACGATGTCGCTCACCACGCGGGCGTGGGAGTGGGGACCGTGTACCGGCGTTTCCCCACCAAGCAGGACCTGCTCGAAGCGATCTTCGAAGGCGGCATCGATGAACTCACCGCCCTGGCGGAAACAGCGTTGCGTCAGCGTGACTCGTGGCAGGGCTTCGTATGGTTCGTCGAGCAAATGTGTGGGCTCACCGCGGCCGACCGGGGAATGCGGGAGATCGCTTTCAGTAACGCCTACGGAGGCAATCGAGTAGACGCCGCCAAAGCCCGGCTGGTGCCGAGGTTGACCGAGCTGGTCGAACGAGCCGAAAAAGACGGTCACCTGCGGCCTGGAGTGTCGCCGAGCGACATGCCCATCTTCGGACTGCTGGCCGGGACCGTGAGTGAGTATGCGGGGCATGTCGATGCCGAGCTGTGGCGCCGGTATGTGGCGATCGTTCTCGAAGGCCTGCGGCATCGCAGCGACCAGACACCGCTGCCGGTAGACGCCCTCGACGACGACCAACTGGACGCGGTAATGCAAACCTGCGGCCTGCAGTGCCCTACCGAGCCATCGCCCCGAAGGCGCTGAAGGAACGAATCGACCTAACTGAGCGCGCTCAGTTCTCCACCAGGTCAGGAATGGGCTCGGCGTCCGTCAGCCAGTGCCGTCCGGCCCGGCGCGCCGACTCCCACTTGCGGACGCTCACCGCGTCGTCCTGGCCCAGGTCCTGCGGGGTCGGACCGATGCGGTCGGCCAGCCCGGCGAGGGCGTCCAGATCGAAGTTGTAGATCTCGGCCGCCGCCAGGCCCAGCATCTGCCGTGTCTCCTCGACCGGGATGTCCCAGAAGGAGCGGCGTAGCCAGTCGCGGGTGTGCGGCCACGTCCCCTCCGGATGGGGAAAGTCATTGCCCCACAACAGGTTGGAGACGCCGATCTCGTACCGCCGGGCCAGCTCCCGGCGCTCGGTGGTGGTCGCACCGATGAAACAATTCCGGTCGAAGTAGGCCGAGGGCGGCATCGTCAGATCGCCCTCCATCAGGTGGCTCATCTTCTTGGCCGAGTGCTCGCGCAGATACCGCGTATCCATCAGCCAGAGAAGGTCATTCGCCCAAAAGGCACCGCACTCGGTGACCCCCCATCGCAGCCCGGGGAAGCGCTCGAACACGCCGGACCACAACGCGAACCACAGCGGCCGGGCGCCCCACCAGCGCACCTCGGTGACATAGATGCCCAGATGTCCTCCGTACTCCTCCTGCGGGGCCGGGCCGGAATGGGTATGGACCGGCATCTGCAGGTCTTGGCAAGCGGCCCAGACCTTGTCGTAACGACGGTCGTGGTAGGGCGGGTAGCCGACCCAGCGCGCCGGAATCAGAATCCCGCCCCGCAGTCCGGACTCGGCAGCCCGGGTGATCTCGGCGACCGCCGCGTCGATGTCCGCCAGTATCGGCACCACCGCGACGCCGGCCCGCCGCTCGGGGTTGTGGCTGCACAGTTCGGCCAACCAACGGTTGTGGGCCCGCGCCCCGGCCATCGCGCGTCCGGGGTCGAGGTCGCCCGACTGACCCAGGCCGGCCCCGAACGGAGCCCCGGCGACACCGGTGACGGCGTCGGCGTCGGGAAAGATAACCTCGCCCACCACCCCGTCGCCGTCTAATTCCTTGTCCCGCAGGCCTACATCCCACCCGCCGGCGATGCCGTCACCATGCTCGGAGAACCACGCTTGCGCGAACTCCTCGTCGATGAATCCGCCCGCCTGGGCCGCGGCCGTCTTCTCGGCCAGGTATACCTCGAAGTCTTCGCGGTATTCGGGGTCGACGTATTCGCGGTACCGCTCGGTCGGAAGCTCGGCGTGGGTGTCCGCGGAGATGATGAGATAGGGGTTCACGGTGGGCCTTTCGCTACCAGGTGCGGATGGGGTCGGGTTCGAAGACGGTGCTGCGCGCGTCGGCGGGCACCGACGCCAGCGGCTCGGCCACCTCGGCCACGGTCGGTCCGATCCGGTCGACCAGGGGAGCGAGGGCGTCGAGGTCGAAGCCGTACACGGCCGCCGCATTCCCGCCGACCATGGCCGCCACCTCTTCCGCCGGGACGCACGAGAAGGTGTGGCGCAACGCTTCTCGGGTATATGGCGCAGTCCCCTCGAAATGCGGGTAGTCGCTTCCCCACATGATCCGGTCGATACCGATTCCGTGACGCTCGGCGCATTCCACGGGTCGCATGAAACTGGCGCCGACGTAGCACTGACGCGACCAGTACTCGCTGGGCTTGAGGGAAAGCGTGCCGGCGGTGGGTCCGGCGAAGCGCGCGATCGCCGAATTCGCTCGCCCGTAACGCGCCGCCGCGACGTCGAGAGAGTCCAGGGTCGCCGGTATCCACCCGGCACCCTGCTCGGTGAACACCACGGTGAGGTCCGGATGGCGATCCAGCACACCGCTGAAGATCAAGTGCCACAACGCCCGATGGGCCCACCAGTGTGTCTCGTACACCCACACCGCGAACGAACTTCCCCAGCCGTCCGTCGGGGTCGGTCCGGCGTTGCCGCCGTGATGGTTGACCACCAGGCCCGCCTCGTCGCACGCCGCCCAGAGCGGCTCCCAGTGCTCGGCGTAGAGCGCGGGAATGCCGGTGCCGGGCGCGACGCCGGGCAGCAGCACACCGCCGCGCAGCCCGAGTTTGGCGATCTGTGCCACTTCGGCGACCGCTTCGTCGAGGTCTGACAGCAGGATCTGGCCCACCCCGGCGCGCCGCTCGGGCGACAACGAGCAGAAGTCGGAGAGCCAGCGATTGTGCGCCCGCAGCCCGGCCCAGCGCAGCTCGAGTTCCCGGGCGGTCTCCGGCGGGGGTGCGGCCAGGCTGGCCTGAGGAAAGAACGGCGGCACGGTGTTGGGGAAGATGACCTCCCCGGCGGTGCCTTCGCGATCCAGATCGGAGTTGCGCCGGTCGCTGTTCCAGTTGCGCTCCGCCTCGGGCTCGGTGAGGTCGCCGAACGGGTTGACGAATGTCTTTGCCCAGCCGTCGAATTCGTCTCGGTATTGCGGGTCGAGGTACTCGCGGTAGCCGAGCAGGTCGGCGCCGGCGTGGCAGTCGGCCGAAATGACCGTGTACCGGTCCATGGCGCTATGCCCGCGCCGGCTCGGGCCGGGGGGCGGCGAGCAGGGCCACGTCGTCGTAGCGCTGGTGCACGTATGGCAGCAGCCATTCCTGCGGCACCCGCTGCGCGATCCGCCCCACCTGGACGGTGCGCCGGCGACACCAGGTGATCGACCTGATTTCGCGAACGACGATGTCGGCCACCGGGTCCAACGGCGACTCCCCCAACTCGAGCGTTCCGTCGACGTGCTCCAGCAACTCGTAATGCCGGTGGTACTCGCCGTAGACGAGGTGGGGGTCGGTGATGCCGCCGCCGTCGGGGGCGCGCAGGAACTTGAAGTAGAACTCGGTGTTCATCTGGTCGGGCGGCAACTCCGCCGGACCTTCGACTTGACCGCTCACCGTGATGAGCCGATAGCCGAGCCGGTCAACCGTGGCCGTGATGCGGTCCGCGTCGCGCTCCACCGCGATGTGGGCCAGTTTCTTTGGCTCGCCGAATGTTTCACGGCCGCCGGTAACCGACTGTTCGGTGGATTGGGGCATGAACAGGGGGTAGTCGCCCTCGCGTTCGCCGTGCCGCGCGGTCACCGAGAACACCGCCGACCCGAATGGCGCCATGCCCTCTATCCGGACCCGTTGCAGCTGGACCCGCACCAAGGGTTCGGCCGCGGGCCCCAGCGGTTGGGGTAGCACGGCCGCGACGATGTCGGGATCGGTGAGGTAGGTGACGGTCACCGCCTCGGTGGCGATGGGCGCTTTGGTGGCATCGATCTCGTGGTCGACCTGCGCCTCCGGTGGACGGGGGCCGTAGCGAATTGCTGTGCTGCTCATCGCTTTTCTCCTTCGGTTTCTTCAGTCGCTTCCGGCATGTCGGCCGAGGACGTCGACCAGATAGTCGGGTGCGCCGCGATTCAGGATCGATGCGGCCTTGCTGCTCACGACCGCATCGGCCGGTGTGGGCGGGCCCATCATCCAGAAGCGGTCCTCGCGAAGTCCGTCCAGCACGAGGTCGGCGACCGTGTCGAGCGGGGTGAACTCGACATGCGCACCGGCGGCCTCGAAGCGCGCCACCACCTTCGCGAGTGTCTGGTCGGGGGTGCGACGTTCCTGGGTCGCCGCGTAGCGCGGCGGCCGGTGCCGCCACGACTCCCAGATGCCGGTATTCAAAAAGCCGCCGGGGAAAAGGACGTGCGCGCGGACCCGCGTCCCGGTCATCTCCAGGTGCGTGTAGAGGCTCTCGGTCAGGCAGAGCACCGCGGCCTTGGTCATCGGATAGACCGCGGTGGCCGGTCCGCCCATGGCCCCGCGGGCGATCGGCGCGAATCCGCCGTTGCCCGAACAGGTGTTGACGACGTGTCCCTCGCCCTGCTCGAGCAGGATCGGCACGAAGGCCTTGATGCCGTGGATGACGCCCAGCACGTTGACATCGATCCCCCACCGCCAATCGGCCAGGTCGTGTTCCCACATGTACCCCTCGGAGACCCCGCCGGTGCCGGCGTTGTTGCACACCACGTGCACCGCGCCGAAGCGCGCGAGCGCCTCCTTGGCCAGCGACTCGACCGACGAATAGTCGGTGACGTCGGTGACCACCCCGGCCACCTCCACGCCCTCGTCCGCGAGTTCCCGGGTCGCCTCGTCCAGCAGTTCGGCGAGGACGTCGGCCAGCACCACCTTCATGCCCTCGTGCCCGAAACGACGCCCCATCGCCCGGCCGATACCCCCGGCCCCGCCGGTTACGACCGCCACCTTGCCCCGAAGGTCCGTCATCGTGAGCATCGTCACATGGTCGCGCATAGCACCGCAAGCGGTCGCATTATGCGACTATTGCGGCTATGGCTCCGCGTCCCTCGCCGCAGACCGAGCGGGTGGTGAACCTGTTCGAGCAGCTGGCAGGCGACTCCAGCCGGGGCATGACGTTGGCCGAGGTGTCACGCCACCTGAGCGTGCACAAGGCCAGCTGCCATTCGATGTTGTCCGAATTGCTGCGCGCCGGCTGGCTGCTGCGCGACCCGGTTCGCAAGACGTATCACCTCGGTCCCGCCCTGGTCCGTCTGGGCCGGGAGGCGTCAGCCCGTTATCCGGCGTTGGTGCTGGCCCGCTCCGCGATGGCCGAGCTGGCGGCCGCGACGGGCGCCCATTGCGTCGCGTTCTCGGTGAGCGACGACTCCTCCACCGTCGTCGATCAGGTGCGCAGCCCGCACGGCGGCGGCCACCCGATGCCCATCGGCACCCAGTTCCCCCACCGGCCTCCGTATGGGGCGTCGACCGTCGCCTGGGCCGGGCCGGACGCTCGGGAGAGTTGGCTGGCGGCGCTGCCCGAAGACGTGCGCGATCGCTACCGCCGGGCCATCACCTCCGCCCAGCGGCGCGGCTACGCGGTCGGCCTGCACATCCTGCCCGACCTGCGCCTGCGGGAACTGGCGCAGATCGTGCGCAGCGCCGAGGTGCGTTCCACCCGGCTGAGCCGGCTGGCGCAGGAGTTGACCGACGAACTCATCCACCAAGAGGAGTGGTTCCCGGTCGACGTGGACCCGGACCGCAGCTACGAGGTGAGCCACATCGACTCCCCGATCCTGGAGCGCGAGTCACGCATCGCGCTGATGCTCAGCCTGGTCCCCAGCGCCGAGCCGATGAGTGGCGCGGCTCTCGCCCATTTGGGAGCCCAACTGCGCACTGCGACAAGGCGACTCAGCGCAGCCCTGACCGAAAAGTCCGGCTAGCGTCGTTCCGGCGCCAGCCGCTTGAGGGCCAGCCCTCCCTCGAACGGTCGGTAGCCGAAGGCGGCCGGGGCGCGATAGCCGGTGTCCTCGAGAGGGGTGTGCACCTCGGCGACCGTGGGCCCGATCTTGGCGGCAACGGGCACCAGCGCATCGAGGTCAAACCGATACAGGCGACCGGCATTGCCGCCCAAGATCTTTCGGCAGGAGTCCGCCGGCCTGTCGTGCAGGGCCCAGCGAATGGCCAACTTGGAGTGCGGCGCGAAACCTTCCTCGTGCGGATAGTCACTACCCCACATGATGTGGTCGGGGCCCATGAAGTCGATCATCGCCCCGTCGAAGGGCATCAGCTCACTGGCCAAATAGCAGTTCCTCTGGACGTATTCGCTCGGAGTCAGGGTCAGCGCGTCGACGGAGGATCCGCCGAACATCCCGTAGGTGCGGTTGCCGGCGTCGGACTTCATGGTGGGCACCATGGCGTCGAGGATGCCGATCTGCCCGGGCACCCACAGCGTGCCCTGCTCGGTCGGCACGAATCGCAGCGTCGGATAGCGCTCGAACACCCCGGCCAAGATCAGGTGACCGAGGGTGCGCTGGGCCCAGATGGCCATCTCGGTGATCAGCACCGCGTTGGACGCGGGCTGGTCCATCGGCATCTCGGGGCTGCCGGCGCCCGCGTGCTGCACCACCGTCAGGTCCAGCTCCGCGCACAGCGCCCAGATCGGTTCGTAGCGGGTGTGAAAAAGCGGCGCCACGTGCGGGTCACCGGGCGAGACCGCCGGAATGAGCACGCCACCAAAGCATTCCTGCTCAGCGCCCCAGCGGATTTCTTCCAGCGCCAGCTCGATGTCGTTGGGAAAGATCTGAATCAACCCGCGGCGCCTGGCCGGCGCCAGCGAACAGAAGTCGATCTGCCACCGGTTATGGGCCTGCACACCGGCCCAACGTAGCTCGAAATCCGCACGGGTGCGGGGCAGGCTGATGGTGATGTTCGGGGTGCTCGGGAAGAACGGCGGAACGGTGTTGGGCAGCAACACCTCGGCGGCCACCCCGTCGGCGTCCATCTCCGAGACCCGGAGCTCGTGGTCCCAATTCCGATTGGCGGTGGCGACGATCAGATCGTCGAACGGGCTGGCGTACGCCTTGGCCCACGCATCGAACTCCTCGTGCAGCCGCGCCGGCAGATAAGGCTTATAGCCGTACAGATCCGCCCCGGCGTGGGTATCCGTCGAGATGACGACGTAGCGGTCCAGCGTGTCCCAAGTTGTAGTCATCGCATCCTCCACCAGAGTATGCCGAGTATAGAAGAAACGGATCGGCTCGCGAAGGGCGAATTTGTTCGTGAGACCCACAGGTGGGCCGAGGATTTCGCGCGGCGCCGTCATCGGAGCACAATGTGGGCGTGAGTTGGACGAGGTATACGGGCCGAGCGGACGCGGATATCGTCCTGGACGGCGACGCGCTGCATGCCGAGCTCGAAGACCGCATCCGCGTGGATAATCCGCATCTAACCGATGTCCGGCTCGAGCGGGCAACCGCGACCGACACTTTCGACGCCGAACGCAGCCGGCGCTGGTACGACGTCACCTACCTGGCCGAAGACCCGGAAGACAACTCGTAGCCTGGCGACGCGGCGGCCCATTCGCCCGCGCGGCCACCACCCTTGGCGCTACATTCCTCTCCTGAGCATTGCCAAAGGAGTGAAGCGGTGCGCTCGATCATTGCCATCGTCGCTACGGTCGTCAGCGGTTGCGTCGTGTTGCCGACGCCGACGGCGCGGGCCGACGACGACTACGTTGCCCTGGCCGTATCCGTCGGAAGCGGACGAGCCGCCGGCTGGGGCACCGGCGCCAGTCAGGACGAGGCGAACCGCATCGCGCTGGCCCACTGCACCGCCGAGGCCGGTGACGCCTGTGAGGTGGTGGCGGGCACGCGCAACGGCTGCGCATCGGTCGCGTTCGACCGTGCCTCCGGCCGGTTCCAGGGCGGTTCGGGTCCCGACACGACGGCGTCCGCGAACGACGCGCTGGCCAAGCTGGGCTCACCCAACGGGCGGGTCAAGACCACCCATTGCTCGTCCTGACGTGCGCGCAGCGCCAAGGACACCGCGAATTCGACTATCGTTCAAACAAGTCGTCCTTTGAACCGCCGCCGATTCGGCCCGCGCACCGAGGGAGAGGCATGACGCCGATGAATGCTGGAAAGTGGTTGTCCGCCTGTGCGGTATCCCTGTCGGCTGCCGCGCTCGCCTTCCCGACGCCGGCCGCAGCGGATGCCACCGACGACGCCTTTCTCGCCAACCTCGCCAAGGGCGGAATCACCATGCCCGACAACGACGATGCGCTTGCGAAGGCCCGCACGGTGTGCGCCGGCATCGCCGCCAACCCCAACGCATCGGTGCTGGCGATCCAACTGGCGCGGCAGACGGACCTTTCGGTCCGGCAGTCCGCCTACTTCGTCGGCCTGTCGATAGCCACCTACTGCCCGCAATACAAGGAAGACATCGACCCGTCTGTCATCTGGATGCTGCCGGGGCCCCCGCTGATGTGACCGTAATCGCGGCTGCGCAAGGGGTTTCGGCTAGCTCAGCAGTGGTCGGTCCAGCATCGCTGCAGCGGGCAGTAGGTTGAATGCGCAAGGCTCACCATGGATCCGACGTCTCCGAACGTCACGTTCCTCGGATCCAGAGTCTGGTGGATGCTCTGGGCGATCTGGTCATACGTCCAACCCCACCCGATGTCGTCGCAGATCAGGCGGCCCATTCCGGTGAGGGCGGCGTCGTGTTCGGGCGGCCAGCTGAAGCCGGCGCCGCGTAACTGAGCCAGGTATGCGTCATCGAGGGGATCGGCGACCGCGACCGCGGCGCTGGCGACCAGAGCCGCGCCCGCCAAGATCGGGACGGCCAGCGCGGCCAGCCGGTGAGGTGAGGACATCATGCGCTTCCTTTCTTGTGGACGTTCACGATGCCGTCGACCCATAGCGGCATGAAGACGAAGAATAGGGACAGCCGGGAAAAAATGGCTTATGAACGGCTGAATAATCGGTTTTCCGCGCCGCGCAAGGCGCGACTTTCGGCGTCAGCCCTGTGTCGCGCCGGCCGAACCATGCTCGTACGCCGTGGTCAACCAGAACACCGTGCGCTCGATCCCGGGCACGATTTCGGTGACGTCGATCTCGCCTTGCGCGAACCGGGTGAGAAACCCGTAGACGACCCCGGTGAGGATGAGCTCGAGATCCGTGGCGAAGCCCGGATCAGCTTGCGCCAGAACGGCTTTGGCAACGGGCACCACGGCGTCGACACCGCGCTGGATCAGGCGCTTTCCACCGGGCCCCGATCGTGCCTGGAAATAGGAGCGCAGCATCAACGGATGGCGTTCCCAGGGTTCGAAGATGGTGCGCATCACGTGCATCAGGTCCACATAGATCGACTCGCCGGGCAGATCGTCGATCAGCGACGGCAGCCGCGCATAGCGATTGGCGTCCATCCACCCGTCGAGGGCCGCGACGATGAGCTCGTCGCGCGTGCGATATCGCTTGTAGATGGTCGCCAGGGACACCCGCGCCCGCCTGGCCACCTCGCGCAGCTGCACGGCCTCGTAGCCCTCGGTGTCGAGCATCTCGACCACGATGTCCAGGATCGGATCGGCCTGCCCGGAAGCGCCCTCCGTGGCCCGCAGCGAGGCCCCTTTTGCCGTCACAGTAACCATGTTACTGTGCGAAGCTGAGTAACCGCGTTACTCTGCCCTGATCTGGGGCGATGACTAGAGAGGACGAGCGCCGTGGGGTCAATAGATGGCAAGGTCGCCTTCATCACCGGGGTGGCGCGCGGCCAGGGCCGCAGCCACGCGGTGCGGCTCGCCCGCGAGGGCGCCAACATCATCGGCATCGACATCTGCGCCGACATTCCCGCCAACGGTTATCCAATGGCCTCCCACGAGGAACTGGACGAAACCGTCGCGCTGGTCGAGGAGGCCGGCGGCAAGATGCTGGGCACCGTCGCCGACGTCCGCGACTTCGAGCAAGTCAAAACCGCGATGGATGCCGGCGTCGAACACTTCGGCCGCCTCGACATCGTGCTGGCCAACGCCGGAATCGCACCGCTGGCGTTTCGCCAGTTGACCATCGAGGAGGAGCTCGCGCAGTGGCGCGCGGTCACCAGCGTCAACCTCGACGGGGCCTATCACACGGCATGGGCGGCCGTCCCACATCTGTTGTCCGGCAACCGCGGCGGGGTCATCATCTTCACCAGCTCGACCGCCGGCATCAAGGGCTTCGGCGGCCTGCAGGGCGGCGGCCTGGGCTATGCGGCATCCAAACACGGCATCGTCGGACTGATGCGCACGCTGGCCAATGCGCTTGCGCCGCTGAGCATTCGGGTGAACACGGTGCATCCGACCGCGGTGAACACGATGATGGCCACCAACGACGACATGACCGAGTTCCTGGAGAAGAATCCCGGCGCGGGTCCACACCTGCAAAACCCGATGCCCGTCGGCATGATAGAGCCCGAGGACGTCAGCGCCGCGATTGCCTACCTGGTCTCCGACGAGGCGAAGTACGTCACCGGCGTGACCTTCCCCGTCGACGCGGGCTTCTGCAACAAGGTTTGATACGCGGATGACGACGAACAACGCTGCGGGCCGGGTCGCGGACAAGCGGGTCCTGATCACCGGGGCCGCGCGGGGCATGGGACGCTCACACGCGGTGCGGCTGGCCGAAGAGGGCGCCGACTGCATCCTGGTGGACATCTGTTCCACGCCAGAGGGTTTGGAATATCCGCTGGCCACCGAGGAGGACCTGAACGAGACCGCCCGACTGGTCGAGAAACACGGCCGCCGGGCGATCGCGAAAGTCGTCGACGTGCGCGACGAGGCCGCCATGAAGTCGGCGGTCGACGCGGCCGTCGGCGAACTCGGCGGACTCGACGGCGCCGTCGCCAACGCCGGGGTGCTCACCGTCGGCACCTGGGACACCACTACCGCCGAACAGTGGCGGCTGGTCCTCGACGTCAACCTCATCGGCGCCTGGAACACCTGTGCGGCCGCCCTCCCCCACCTGGTCGCCCAGGGCGGCGGGAGCCTGGTCAACATCAGCTCGTCGGCCGGCATCAAGGGCACCCCGCTGCACGTGCCCTACACGGCGTCCAAGCACGGCATCGTCGGGATGACCCTGGCTCTGGCCAATGAGCTTGCCGCACAGAACATTCGCGTCAACACTGTGCACCCCACCGGGGTCGCCACCGGCATGGCGCCGCCGAGCATGCACACGTTGATCGCCGAGCAGCGGCCCGACCTGGTGCCCATCTTCCTCAACGCCCTGCCCGCACCGCTGATCGAGGCGTCCGACGTGAGCAACGCGGTGCTCTACCTGATGTCCGATGAATCCCGTTACGTCACGGGACTCGAACTGAAAGTCGACGCCGGTGTCACGATCCGATAAGGCCGCGATCCGCGACGGCGCGCAACACGAACGTGGGGTGCGCACCTTCGCCGAGGTGATGACGTTCGATCCACCCGATGGCGATAGCCCGTACGCGGGCGCGCTGATCGACTTCGTCTTCGGCGAGGTGTGGTCGCGGCCGGGCCTGTCCCGCCGCGATCGACGGTTCGTCACCCTGGCGTGCGTCGCGGCCGCCGACGCGCAGGCGCCCCTGGAGCAACACGTCTACGCCGCGCTCAACAGCGGTGACCTCACAATCACCGAAATGCGGGAAACCGTACTGCATTTCGCGGTCTACGCGGGCTGGCCCAAGGCGTCCCGGTTCAACATCGCGGTGGACATGCAGTGGGCCAAGATCACCGAGGCTCGTGGCGAACAACCCCCTCCCCCGGAACCGTTGCTGCCGCTGGTCACCGCCAGCGACCCCGAGCAGCGGCTGCGAGGCGGCGAGGCGTCCTTCAAGGAGATCAACTGCCTACCGTTCGCGCCGATGCGCGACAACCCGTACTCGGGTGCCGGCATTCTGAACTTCGTCTTCGGTGAGATGTGGCTGCGTCCCGGCCTGGGGATGAAAGAGCGCCGGTTGATCACCGTCGCCTGCGTCGCCTTTCAGGACGCCGAAATCCCGATCATGTCGCACGTGTACGCGGCGCTGAAGAGTGGCGACGTCTCCTTTTCCGAGATGGACGAACTCGCATTGCAGTTCGCGGCGTACTACGGCTGCGCCAAGGCCGAATACCTCAATCAGGTGATCGCCGAACAGAAGCAGCGGGTGACGGCCGAGAACCAGGCCGAGCACTCGCCCGTCGGCTGACGCGACAACGGAGGAAAATTCGCCCATGACGGCAACCGCGTCCTCACCACCGCGTTCGGGTGCGTTACTCATTGCCGGAGAACGCATTACCACGGCGTCGGGCGGCGACTACGAGCACGTCTACCCCGGCACCGGGCGGCCCAACGCGACCATTCCCATGGCCGGCGAGAGCGAGATCGACAGGGCAGTCGACAGCGCCCGGGAGGCGCACCGGGAATGGATGTCCTATCCCGTCGATCGCCGTCGCGATCTGCTGTTCGCGTTGGCCGATGTGGTGCGCGACCACTTCGCGGAGCTGGCCGAGCTCAACGTGCACGACTACGGCGTCCCGGTCTCGGTGGCCGGTAACTCGGTGCTGACCGAACGGTTCCTGCGTTACTACGCCGGTTATGCCGACAAGACGCACGGGGCAAGCACGCCCGTCGCCGGAGCGTTCGACGTCAATCTCGTCGAACGCGAGCCCTACGGCGTCGTCGGTGTCATCGCGCCGTGGAACGGACCGCTGGTGGTCGCCGGCGCCGCGGTGGCTCCCGCGCTGGCGGCGGGCAACGCGGTGATCCTCAAGCCCTCCGAGCTTGCGTCGTTGGCGCCCTTGCGCTTTGGCGAACTGTGCCTCGAAGCGGGCCTGCCGCCGGGACTGGTGAACGTGTTACCGGCCGGACCGGAAGGCGGTGACGCGCTGGTGCGTCATCCCCGGGTCGGCAAGATCCACTTCACCGGCGGTCAGGCTACCGCCCAGAAGGTGCTGCAAGCCGCGTCGCACAACCTCACCCCGGTGACGGCCGAATTGGGGGGCAAGTCCGCCTATCTCGTGTTCGCCGATGCCGACCTCGACATGGCCGCCGTCATCGCGGCGCACCAGGGGCCGATCACCCAGGCGGGCCAAAGTTGCGCGTGCGCCTCACGGATCCTCGTCGAGGCGTCCGTGTACGTCCGCTTCGTGGAGAAACTCGTCGCGACCGTGCAGGCCGCCAAGATCGGGGATCCGCTGCAACCCGACGTGATGCTCGGTCCCGTCATCACCGAAGCCGCCGCCGAACGCATCCTGGGGGTCATCGACCGGGCGGTCAGCGAAAGGGCCGGTGATCTGGTCACCGGCGGACGACGACTGGGTGGCGAGCTGGCGTCCGGCTATTTCATCGAGCCGACGATCTTCACCAACGTCGACAACCGTTCGTCACTGGCGCAGACCGAAACCTTCGGGCCGGTCGCTTCGGTGATGCCGTTCGGCGACGAGGCGGAGGCGGTCCGAATCGCCAACGATTCCCGCTACGGTCTCAACGCCTTCGTGGCGACGTCCAACCTGGAACGAGCACACCGGGTTGCGCGTCAGCTGCAAGCGGGCTCGGTGTGGGTGAACAGGCACAGCGACATCGAGCCCCAGGGCCCCTACGGCGGCTACAAGCAGAGCGGGTTCGGCCGCACGGGCGGCGCCGAAGGCCTTTACGAGTTCTTGCAGGTGAAGAACATTCGCATCGGCATGGGCTGACGTTCCCGAATCTCAGCCCTAACCGGCGTTGATTGCCGTGAAATATTGTGCAAATCAAGTATTTCCGCTCAAGGGGTAGAGTCGCGGACATGAATGTGGTCGAGTGGCTCCGGACGCCCCGCTACCTGCGGACGCGTTTCATGATGGAAACGCGGCCGTTGAACCGCCTGGAAATGGAGATCGTGTTCCTCGAGGTGGCCGCCCGCGACGCGCTGGTACGCCTGCCCGTCGCGTTCATGATTCTGCCGAAGAGCCCCCGCCCCTGGCGCGATGGCCCGTCCAACCCCGAGCAGGCCAAGTAGCGGTTCCGCACAGGCGGCCGGGTCGCTGCGGCGGGACCACCGACGGTGACGATCGACAGCCCTTACTGGGACGCCGCCCCACGATCAGGACGTCGACGCGCCAATACTGCTGGCCTACAACGGGAGTCGTCTCATGTACATCGGCGATGGCCGCGGCGGCGGCACGGGTGATGACCGGATGCATCAGATCCTCGAAACACAGCGGACCGAAGTCGATTCCCGCCAGCCGGTGCTGTGGTGGGGCCAACGCGACCGGGTGACGGTGTACGAACGGAGGGCTCCGTAAAGCACTTGGGAGCCGCCGCGGAGTAGGGCATGCTGGCGGTATGCATGTGACCAACGGAGTGCGTGACCCGGCGGCGAGCTTTCCCCTCGACACCGCGGCGGACGACGCCGGCGAGCGCCGGCAGGCCAATCGCGCCGTCGCCGTCAGCGCCGTCGGACTGGCGCTGACCGGCCTGGTCGAGTTCGTCATCGCGCTGCTGTCCGGCTCGGTGGCGCTGCTGGGCGACGCGCTGCACAACCTGTCGGACGTCTCCACGAGCGTCCTGGTGTTCATCGGCTTCCGCGCGTCGCGCAAGCTGCCCACTGAGCGGTACCCCTATGGCTACGAACGCGCCGAGGACCTCGCCGGGATCGGGGTGGCACTGGTGATCTGGGGCAGCGCCGTGGTCGCCGGTTTCGAAAGCGTCACCAAGCTGCTGCGTCACGGCGGCACCGGTTACGTGGGCTGGGGCATCGGCGCGGCCGTCGTCGGCGTGGTGGGCAATCAGCTGGTGGCTCGCTACAAACTGGTGGTGGGCAGGCGAATTCGGTCGGCGACGATGGTGGCCGACGCCAAGCATTCGTGGCTGGACGCGCTGTCGTCGGCCGGTGCGGTGCTCGGGCTGATCGGCGTGGCACTGGGCTGGGGCTGGGCCGACGCGGTCGCCGGGATCGTGGTCACCGGGTTCATCTGCCACGTCGGCTGGGAGGTGACCGCCGACATCGCGCACCGCCTGCTCGACGGCGTCGACCCCGACATCATCACCACCGCCGAGGCCGTCGCCGCCTCGGTCCCCGGCGTGACGCATGCGCACGCCCGGGCCAGGTGGACCGGGCGGACCCTGCGTGTCGAAGTGGAAGGGTTCCTGAACGCCGACACACCGCTGGGGGCCTCCGACCGGATCGGTCGCAGCGTCGCCGCGGCGCTGGCGCCACGGATCCCGGAGATGCAGAGCTTCACCTGGACGGCGCGCGCGGCCTAGCGCTTCAGCGACGGAACCGCTCCCGCAACTGCGGGTCGTTCTCCCACCAAAGTCCCGACTGCGCAGGCGTTCCACTCTCGGCGGCGTCGGTCTGGGCGCTTCGCGCCTCGGCCTCGTCCAGCTCGGCATCGACCGCGACCGCGTGCGCCTGCTCGTCGCGGGACATGGCCCGCATCAGCAGCAGCACGAACGGCCACCCGACCAGATCCCCGAGGATCCACAGGACGCCGGCACCGATCGTCTGGTCGAGCCGTTGGTCGGGACCCCAAGTCCGTTGCAGCCCCGCGTAATACGCCGCACCGATCAACGAGCCCTGCCAGATGACCAATCCCAGCACACCGTCGCCCAGCGCCTCGGCGACGCTGATCAGCAGCGAGATCGACTGCGGGTACCTGTGCGGCACGGGGTCTTCCTGCAGCCGGGCATAGAAGTAGCAGAAGCCCAACGCCACCAACAGGATTCGCGTCGGCGCACCGATCCACTCGGTCTGCAGGGCCGCGGTGTACCACGGCGTCAGGTACAGCAGCCACGGCGTGGCGAGCATCGCTACCGACGTGGTCGCCGGATGCACGAGCACGCGTGCGAACCGCGTCGCCAGCAACCGATCGATGCGGTCTCGCCCCGCCGGCCCGACGGCGTCGCGAAAGACGGTGACCGGCTTGGCCTGCGCGATGAGAAACGGGACGACGTAGAGCAGCAACAACACCTGCAGCGCGCGCACCCAGAACAGCACGTAGGCGTAGGCGCCGAGCGCGCTGATCGTGGCCAGCAGCCACACCAGCATGGCCGCGCCGAAGCACGCGGCATTCGCGGGGCGGGCCGGGGGTTCGGCGCCGCGGGTGCGCCGGTAACACCAGCCGTATCCCGTGGCGAGCACCGCGACGACGGCCGCGGAGACCAGGTCGACATGCCAGGTCGCAGCGGCCGCGTCCCACGTCAGCGGTCCGGGATCGACGCGCACGGCCACCAGCCTATTGCGGCCGCGGCCGGCTCAGTTGCCGACGGCCCCTTCCGGCTTCGGACCGCGGTCCTCGCCGGTGATGTACTTCGGGCAGTAATGGGCGGCCGCGAGGTAGGTGAACTTGGCCGCGGCGGCGCCCTGGAAGGCCGGATTCTGGTTGCGCAGGTCGGTCACGATCTTCGCGTCGGACTGGCCGTCGTCGAGTAGGTCGCACACCGACTTGCCGATGGTGATCGCGTTGCCGGCGTCCTGGTAGGTGAGGCCGGCGTCGCGGAGGTCTTTGAGGAAGTCCTGGTCGTTGTCGATGTCCGCGTGCGCGGGCGCGGCCAGAACGATCATGGTTGCGAGGCTGGTCAGCCCCAGGAGGAATCGCATAACGCAGTGATTGTCGCAAACCTGTCGGTGGATGGCATCTCGAGCGCTACGGGGCTTCCGGGGTGCTGGGCGTGCCCGGGGTGCTCGGGGTGCTCGTCGCGACGGCGCTCGGGCAGTACGTGGTGGCGGCGATGGCCGCGAACTGATTGGCCTTGTCCTCGCTCAGCGCGGAGTTCTTGGACAGCAGCGTCTTGACCACATCGGGCATCTGCGTGCCCTGGCTGACGCTGTCGCACACCCACTTGCCCGCGCCCACGGCCTTGCTCGGGTCCGAAAAGGTGATGCCGGCCGCGTGCAGCGACGCGATGAACGAGTCGTCGGTGCCGTCGGCGTGTGCCGGCGCGGCCAGGCCGACCGCGACGGCCAGACCGCACAGCGCGAGCAGTGGCTTCATGACTGACGAATTCTCCCAGAACGGTCAATGGCCCGCACCCCCTCGGCCGTCGTCGTCAACCTAGGGTTGACAGCCTCGGGGCGTCAACCTAGCGTTGACGTCATGCCCGAGCCTGTCCGCATCACCTACCCGATCCGCCTCGACGAACTGATCGACGCCATCAAATCCACCCGGCCCGACGTGCTGGACCAGCTGGCCGACGCGGTCCTGGCCGCCGAGCACCTGGGCGAGATTGCCGACCATTTGATCGGCCACTTCGTGGACCAGGCCCGCCGCTCCGGCGCGTCGTGGACCGACATCGGCAAGAGCATGGGCGTCACCAAGCAGGCCGCCCAGAAGCGCTTCGTCCCGCGCGCCGAGCCCGCCGCCCTCGATCTCGAACAGGGATTCGCGCGTTTCACCCCACGGGCGCGCGGCGCGGTGGTCGCGGCGCAGAACGCCGCGCACGAAGCGGGAAACGGCGAGATCACCCCCGATCACCTGCTGCTCGGTGTGCTCGGCGATGCGGCCGCCCTGGCAACGGTGTTGCTGCACCTGCAGCAGGTCGACACCGAGGCGCTGCGGGCCGCCGCGACCGAGGCGATCGCCGCGCTGCGCTCGGATGCCGAACCGCCGCAGCTCATTCCGTTCAGCGGGCCAGCGCGCAAGGCGCTCGAACTGAGTGTGCGCGAGGCACTTCGCCTCGGCCACAACTACGTCGGCACCGAGCATCAGCTGCTGGCGCTGCTGGAGCTCGAAGGCGGGAACGGCCCGCTGCACCGGTGCGGCGTCGACAAAGACCGGGTCGAGGCGGATCTGATCACGGCGCTGCAATCCCTGTCCGGCGGCGGCAATGCCGCTCCGCGCGCGGCTGGAGGCGGCTGACCGGTGCGGCCGACCCCTCCCTTCGGCGTCCGCGCGTGTGCAATCATGCGAGGGTCCCCCGCAACGGCGCCAAGGAGGCACGACATGGCGAGGATGCACCGCTGGCCGATGGTGGCGTCCGCCTTTCTGGTCGCCGTTGCCGGCGTCATCGCCGTCGGCGCCGGCGCGGTGCCGACGCCCCGCGCGTGGGCCGGGGACGCGCCGATCGGCCACATCGGCGACACGCTGCGGGTGGACACCGGCACGTTCATCGCCGACGTCACCGTGAGCGGCGTGGGGCCCTGCGACCCGCCGCCGGGATTCGGCTACACACGCGAAGGCACCTACAAGGGCTTTCCCGGCAGCACCGTCGAGCGCGCCGACGTGACCATCCGCGCGATCCGGGTGCCCAACCCGTACGTCATGGCGACCGTCATGGATTTCAACGGCGTCACCCCGAACGCCGACGCCTACAAGCCGCGGGCCTCCGATGCGCCCGACGCGCTGGACAACGTGCTCGTCAACGCCCCGAACGGGGCGATCGTGCGCGGCGGCGTGTATTGGGACGCCTACCGCGATCCGGTCTCCACCGTCGTCCTGCTCGACAAGAAGACGGGCTATCACCTCGCGCAGTGGAACCTCTGACCGGAACGTTCCAGATCGCGCCGGCGGATTGCGGTGACGCCGTAGAGCTGGCCGCCGTTGCGGCGCAAACCTTTCCGTTGGCGTGTCCGCCCTCGGTGACCGCGGAGAACATCGCGTCGTTCGTGGACGCCAACCTGTCGGCCGCCCACTTCGCGCGGTATCTGGCGGATCCGGATCGCGCCCTCGTCACCGCGCGCCGGGACGGACGGATTGTCGGTTACGCCATGCTGGTTCGCGACTCTGGCGCCGATGCCGCCGAGCTGTCCAAGATCTACGTGCTGCCCGAGTATCACGGCGGCGGGGCGTCGACCGCGCTGATGGGCCTCGCGCTGGCCACCGCCGGCGAATGGGGCGCGCGGCGCGTGTGGCTGGGCGTCAACCAGGCAAACGAACGCGCACAACGCTTTTACCTCAAGAGCGGGTTCACGATCAACGGCACCAGAACGTTTCAGCTGGGTACCGGCGTCGAGAGCGACTATGTCATGATCCGCGAGCTGGGTTAGCCGCCGCGGTCAGCGCCAGCAGCCGGGAAGTGGCCCGCAGGTACTTCTTTCGGTATCCGCCGGCCAGCATCTCCTCGCTGAAGATGGTGTCCAGCTTGGCGCCCGAGGCCACCACGGGAATGCCCGCGTCATAGAGCCGATCGGTCAGCGCCACCAACCGCAGCGCGACGTTCTGATCGTCGAGGCCGTGCACGCCGGTCAGGAAGACCGCGCTCACCCCCTCGATCAGCGTCAGATACCGCGACGGGTGCATGGTGGCCAGGTGCGCGCACAGCGCGTCGAAGTCGTCGAGCGTCGCACCGTCGACCCGCGCGGCGCGCGCGGCCACCTCGTCGTCGGACAAAGGCTGCGGTGCGGGCGGCAGCCCGCGGTGCCGGTAGTCGGGCCCCTCGATCCGTACGGGTGTGAAAATGCTTGCCAGCGTGTTGATCTCGCGCAGAAAATCCTGCGCCGCGAACCGGCCTTCACCGAGCTGCTCGGGCAGCGTGTTGGAGGTGGCGGCCACCGAGACCCCGCGCTCGACCAGCGACGAGAGCAGTCGCGAGATCAGCGTGGTGTTGCCCGGGTCGTCGAGTTCGAATTCGTCGATGCAGAGCGCCGTGTAGTCGGCCAGCAGGTCGATGCATTCGACGAAGCCGAACACCCCGGCCAGCTGGGTCAGCTCCCCGAACGTCGCGAACGCCTTGGGCGCCGGGCCATCCGGTGATTCGCCGGGGCCGTCGCCGGGCAGTTCGTAGTAGGCCGACGCCAGCAGGTGGGTCTTGCCGACGCCGAAGCCACCGTCGAGGTAGAGCCCAACGCCGGGCAGAACTACCCGGCGGCCCAACAGTTTTCGCCGGCCGGCGCGACGCTCGACGGCCTGCCGGCAGAACTCCTCACACGCCACCACCGCGGCGGCCTGCGTCGGCTCCGCCGGATCGGGCTGATACGTCGCGAAGCTCACGTCGGCGAAGGTTGGGGGCGGCCGCAATTGGGCGATCAGCCGCTCGGGCGACACCGTCGGGTGACGATCGACCAGGCGGGCCACGCCGCCCGAAGCGCCCGCGGAGGTGGACCCGTGCATGCAGGAACTGTAGCGGCGTGCTGCAATCAGACTCATGCCCGACTCTGGCGGCCTGGAGAGTTCCGCGACTTCGGAGACGCCGCTGTCGCTGCTCGGCGCGGTTCGCGGACTCGACGACGGCGACCTCCCCCGGCTCTACGACTATCCCGAACACGACGGGACGTGGGTGCGGGCGAACTTCATCACCAGCGTCGACGGCGGGGCCACCACGGGCGGCAGCAGCGGCGCGATGGGCGGCCCCGGCGACCGGTTCATCTTCAACCTGCTGCGCGAGCTCGCCGACGTCATCGTGGTGGGGGCGGGCACCGTGCGGATCGAGGGCTACTCGGGCGCGCAGGTCGGCGCCGCCGAGCGTCAGCGGCGGCAGGCTCGCGGCCAAAGCGAGGTCCCGCAGCTGGCGATCGTCACGGGATCAGGTCGCCTCAACCGGGATATGGCGGTGTTCACCCGCACCGAGGTGCAACCGCTGGTGCTCACCTGCACCGCGGCGGCCGAGCAGACACGCCGGGCGCTCAGCGGCCTGTGCGAGGTGGTCGACTGCTCCGGCCGCGACCCCCAGAGGGTCGACGAGGCCGCCCTGCTGGCCGCCCTCGGTGCCCGCGGCATGCGCCGCATCCTCACCGAGGGCGGACCGACGCTGCTGGACTCGCTGATGCAACGCGACATGCTCGACGAGCTGTGCCTGACCATCGCGCCCTGCATCGTCGGCGGCCAGGCGCGGCGCATCGCGACCGGCCCGGGGCAGCTGCTCACCCGGATGCGGTGTGCCCACGTGCTGACCGACGACGCCGGCTACCTTTACACCCGCTACGTCAAGGCCTAGCTACTGTGGTCGGCATGAGTCGGCCGTACACGTGCGCCACGATCCTGGTTGCGGTGACCGCGCTGCTGGCCGGCTGCGTCCCGGGCCTGGCCGCCGATCCTCGGTTCGCCACCAATTCCGGTGCGCGACCGCAGGGAGCGGCGACCTCGAAGCCGGCGCCCAGCGGCCCACCGCCGATCGCCGCGCCCAAGAACGACCTGGCGTGGCACGACTGCACGTCCAAGGTGTTCGCCGACGCGGCCGTTCCCGCCGCGGCCGGCGTCCAACTGGACTGCGCGAACTACGACGCCGACCTGGACCCGGTCAACGGCGGGGGCGGCACCCTGAGCATCGGCGTGGTGCGGGCCCGCTCCGACAAGACGCCCCAGGACGCCGGGCCGCTGGTCTTCACCACCGGCTCGGACCTGCCGTCCTCGACGCAATTGCCGGTCTGGCTCTCGCGGGCCGGCGCCGACGTGCTCGCCACCCACCCCATCGTGTCCGTCGATCGCCGCGGCATCGGGATGTCGAGCCCCATCGACTGCCGCGACAAGTTCGACCGCCAGCAGATGCGCGACCAGTCGCAATTCCAGACCGGCGACGACCCGGTGGCCAACCTCTCCGAGGTCTCCAACACCGCCACCACCAACTGCGGCGACGCGGTCGGGATCGGGCCCAACGCCTCCTCCTACGACGACGCGCACGCCGCCTCCGACATCGAGCGGTTGCGCACGATGTGGGACGTGCCCGCCCTCGCGCTGGTTGGCATCGGCAACGGCGCGCAGGTGGCGCTGGCCTACGCCGGGTCACGGCCGGACAAGGTGGCCCGGTTGATCCTCGACTCACCGGTTGCGTTGGGCACCAACGCCGAAGCCGCCGCCGAGCAACAGGTCAAGGGGCAGCAGGCCTCCCTCGACGCGTTCGCCGCGCAGTGCATCGCGGTGAACTGCGCGCTGGGCGCGGACCCGAAGGGCGCCGTCAGCGCCCTGCTGGCCGACGCACGCGCCGGCAAGGGCCCCGGCGGCGCGTCGGTGGCGCAGGTGGCCAACGCCATCACCGTCGCGCTCGGCTATCCCGCCGGCGGCCGGGTCAGCGCCACCACCGACCTGGCCAACGCGCTCGCGAGCGCCCGTTCCGGCGACACCAACGCGCTGAACAACCTGATCAACCACGCCAATGCGATCCAGGACTCCGACGGCCAGTTCGTCAACGTGTGCAGCGACGCGGTCAACCGTCCCACCCCGGACCGGGTGCGCGAACTCGTCGTCGCCTGGGGCAAGCTCTACCCCGAGTTCGGGACCGTCGCCGCGCTCAACATGGTCAAGTGCGTGCACTGGCCCACCGGCTCGCCGCCGCCCACGCCGAAGACCCTGAAGGTCGACGTGCTGCTGCTCGGCGTGCAGCACGACCCGATCGTCGGCACCGACGGCGTCGCGGCCACCGCGGCCAGCATCATCAACGCCAACGCCGCCAGCAAGCGGGTGATGTGGCAGGGCATCGGCCACGGCGCCAGCATCTTCTCGGGCTGCGCCGTTCCGCCGTTGATCGGCTACCTCAGCAGCGGCAAATTGCCCAACACCGACACCTACTGCCCCGCCTGACGCTGCTTTCCGGCCCGGGCGGGCGCCGGTGTACGGTGCGCTGGTGACGGCAGCTGAATCGACCCGAACCGGCCTGCGTGATCGGACCCTGGCCGCCTTCGGCCCCCGCACCGGCGCCCCGAGCGTCGCGACCGTGCTGCGGATGGCGTTGTGGCCAATCGCGATCTTCTCGGTGCTGCACCGCAGCATCATCCTCACGTTGAACGGCAACATCACCGACGACTTCAAACCGGTGTACCGCGCGGTCCTGAACTTCCGGCACGGCTGGGACATCTACAACGAGCACTTCGACTACGTCGACCCGCACTACCTGTACCCGCCGGGCGGCACCCTGCTGATGGCGCCGTTCGGGTACCTGCCCTTCAACCCGTCGCGGTTCCTGTTCATCCTGATCAACACCGCCGCGATCCTGATCGCCTGGTACCTGCTGCTGCGGATGTTCAAATTCACGCTGTCCTCGGTCGCCGCGCCCGCCCTGCTGCTGGCCATGTTCTGCACCGAGAGTGTGACCAGCACCCTGGTGTTCACCAACATCAACGGCTGCGTCCTGCTGGCCGAGATGCTGTTCCTGCGCTGGCTGTTGGACGGGAGAGTCAGCCGGCAGTGGTGGGCGGGCCTCGCGATCGGCCTCACGCTCACGCTCAAACCCGTGCTGGGGCCGCTGCTGTTGCTGCCCCTGCTGAACCGCCAGTGGCGCACCCTGATACCCGCGTTCGTCGTGCCCGTGGTGATCAACATCGCCGCCTGGCCGTTGGTCAGCCACCCGATGGAGTTCTTCACCAAAACGCTGCCGTACATCGGCGGCACCCGGGACTACTTCAACAGCTCCATCGAGGGCAACGGCGTGTACTTCGGCCTACCCACCTGGCTGATCGTGTTCATGCGAATCATGTTCGTCCTGATTACGATCGGCGCGCTGTGGCTGCTGTACCGCTACTACCGCACCCGCGACCCGCTGTTCTGGTTCACCAGCTCGTCGGGCGTGCTGCTGCTGTGTTCCTGGCTGGTGCTCCCGCTGGCCCAGGGCTACTACTCGATGATGCTGTTCCCGTTCTTGATGACGGTGGTGCTGCGGAATTCGCTGATCCGCAACTGGCCGGCCTGGCTCGGGATCTACGGCTTCATGACGCTGGACGACTGGCTGATCTACCGGGCGATGAGGTACGGCCGTGCGCTGCATTACCTCAAGATCACCTACGGCTGGTCGCTGCTGCTGATCGTCGCCTTCACCGTGCTGTTGTTCCGTTACCTCGACGCGAGGGCCGAGAACCGGCTGGACGACGGCATCGATCCGGCGTGGCTGACGGCCGAGCGCGAGCGTGAGGCGATCGCGCCGGCGGCGGAGCCGGGCGCAGCGGCACACGTCCACTGAGCCTCTGATCGCGGGTGTTGCCGGGCCGGGCGCGGCGGATCGCCGCCAGGCGCGCTAGCGTGGATGCCATGGCTTCCCCCGACGTGTCGCAGCCCAAGGTGCAACTGAGCGACGACGAGTGGCGCAAGAAACTCAGCCCGGAAGAGTTCCACGTGCTGCGCCAGGCCGGCACCGAACGGCCCTTCACCGGTGAATACACTGACACCAAAACCGAAGGCGTGTACCAATGCCGGGCCTGCGGTGCCGAATTGTTCCGCAGCACAGAGAAGTTCGAGTCGCATTGCGGCTGGCCGTCGTTCTTCGACCCGGCGAATTCCGACGCGGTGATCCTGCGTCCCGACCATTCGATGGGCACCACGCGCACCGAGGTGCTGTGCGCCAACTGCCACAGCCACCTGGGCCACGTGTTCGCCGGCGAGGGCTACCCGACGCCGACGGATCAGCGCTACTGCATCAACTCGGTCTGCCTGCGGCTGGTGCCGGCGGGCGGATAGCCCGCGGCTGGGTTTGGTTCACGACACATAACCGGTTGCGACGACACGCCGAGGTGGATCGCAACGCTTTATATCTCGCGGCAACCTCGACGGATGAGCGCGTCACGCACGCGTCGCACGACGCCTTCGGGTTTGTCCTCGGCGATCACCCGGACGACGATCCAGCCGAGTTCTTCAAGCTTGCGGACCCGCCACTGGTCTCGGGCGTACTGGCGGCGGTCGGCGCGGTGCTGATCACCGTCATACTCGGCGGCCACTTTGTATCTCTCCCAAGCCATATCGAGCACGCCAACGGTTCGCCAGTTCTCATTCACGGGTATCTGCGTCTCCGGTGCAGGCAGCCCGGCATCAACGAGTAGCAGACGCAGCCAGGTCTCCTTGGGTGACGCCGCACCGGGATCAACGAGAGGGAGTGCCGTGCGTAGGCGTCGCAGGCCCCGCGCACGCGGGTACCGCTTCGCCAGCAGCGACACCTGCTCGACGTCAAACGGTGTCGCGCGCATCAGCGCGTCGAGTCGCGCCACCGCCTCGCCCCTGGGCAGCTGCCTGGCCAGGTCGTATGCTGTTCTCGCCAAAGTGGTCACCGGCAGTCCCGCGACACGGGTGATCTCGTCGGGCTCAACTCGCTGATTGCGGGTGATCACGCCGACCGGAGCATGCTGGTTACGCCAGATCAATTCGATGGGTTCGTCGTCGTCGATCCAATTCGAGCCGTGCAACGTCGCCGCGGCCAGCCCGGCGATCACGGCGCGCCGGCCCGACCACAGCCATGCCGCAACACATCTCGTTCGCAACGGCGGTGCGGCGTCGCCCGACACATAGATGTCGGGATAGAGCGCACGGAACTGGGTTCGCAGCTGATACAGGCTCAGGCTTCCCCGGCGCACAGCATCGCTGCCTCTAAACACGTCTTCCACGCACTAAAGACGTCCCTGCCCGCCGCGAGGATCCACCAGCCATAAGCCACTGCGACACGTGTCGGCGTGTCGTCGCAGACGTTTATGTGTCGCGGCGTGCGATGCGGTCGGGTGGGTGGGCGCGATGCCTTACACCCGCGTGGCGTGCACTTCCCAGAACGGGGCATGCGCCCGCTCGCCCTCGAGCCACGGCTCGATCACCCGGAAGCGCTCCAGCAGCTTCTCCGCCTGATCGGCCATGTCAGGATTGCGCTTGGCCATTGCCTCGATGGACTCGACGCTGATGTTGACCCGATAGGTGGTGGTACCCAGATAGCTGATCTCCCAGCCGCCGTCGGGCAGCACCTCTCGAAAGTCGTTCTCCGACAACGACCGCAGCATCTTGAAGCCGTTGACGTTGTGCTCGCCGAATTCGAACATGTACAGCCGTGCGCCCGGTTTGGTGGCGCGGTGCAGCGCCCGCACATAGGACCGGCGCAGCTCGGGCTCGGTGCTGAAGGTGTGGTAGAAGGCGCAGTCGACCACCGTGTCGAACCGGCCGTCGAACCCGTCCAGCTTCGTCGCGTCGGCCAGCTCGAAATTAACTGACACACCGGCCTTTTGGGCGTTCTCCCGGGCGCGCTCGATGGCGCCCGCCGACCCGTCGATGCCGGTCGCCGAATATCCCTTGGACGCGTAGTAGATGGCGTGATGGCCCGGGCCGGTCCCCGGGTCGAGCACCTCACCCTTGATGGCGCCCAGCGCGACGAGCTGCTGGACCACCGGCTGCGGACCGCCGATGTCCCACGGTGTGGCGGCAGGCAGGCCGTGCGACGTCCGCGGGTCGCGGTACATCTCCTCGAAGCGGGTGGGGTCGGCCGGGTCGAATGGCTGGCTCATACGGCGCCGCTTCTCCTCATCGCTTCGCTCTGCATCGTCGCCGGCCCGGTCATGGCAGGGCGTTCACCAGCTGCTCGACGGCAACCCGGGGGCCGGTGAAGAACGGCGTCTCCTCGCGGGTGTGCCGGCGGGCGTCGGTGGCGCGCAATTCCCGCATCAGGTCCACGATCCGGTGCAGTTCGGGGGCCTCGAAGGCCAGCAGCCATTCGTAGTCGCCGAGTGCGAACGCCGGGACCGTGTTGGCGCGGACGTCCTTGTATTCGCGCGCGGCCATGCCGTGCTCGGCCAGCATGCGGCGGCGTTCCTCGTCGGGCAGCAGGTACCACTCGTAGGACCGCACAAAGGGATACACGCAGATGTAGGCGCCGGGTTCCTCGCCGGCCAGGAACGCCGGGATGTGGCTCTTGTTGAACTCGGCCGGCCGGTGCAACGCCACGCTGCTCCACACCGGCGAGCTGGCCCGCCCCAGCGCCGTGGTCCGCCGGAAGTCGGCGTAGGTGGCCTGCAGCGCCTCGACGCGCTCGGCGTGGGTCCAGATCATGAAGTCGGCGTCGGCCCGCAGGCCCGCGACGTCGTAGAGGCCGCGCACCACGACGCCGCGCTCCTCCTGCTGCTTGAAGAACGTCGACGCTTCGTCGATGACGTCGTCGCGCTGGTCACCGAGCTCACCCGGCTCTACGGAGAACACGGAGAACATCAGGTAGCGGATCGTGGAGTTGAGCGAGTCGTAGTCGAGCTTGGCCATGAAACCTATCGTGCCACCCGCGCGTCCAAGTCTCCGATGGCCCTGATCACACGCTCGGCCGCGCGCCCGGCGGCGCCGATGCAGGCCGGTACGCCGATGCCGTCGAGGTAACTGCCGGCCACCGCGAGCGTTGGGGGCAGGCCCGCCCGCACCTCGGCCACCAGGTCGGCATGGCCCGGCCCGTACTGGGGCATCGCGTCGATCCAGCGCCGGATGCGGATGTCGACGGGCTCGACGGTCAGCCCGAACACGGTGGCCAAATCGCCCAGCGCCCAGGTCGCCAGCTCGTCGTCGGACGCCTCAGCCGCCACGCGATCGCCGAACCGCCCGAACGACAGGCGCAGCAGCTGTGCGCCGCCCCGGGCACCCCACTTGCGCGACGAGAGGGTGATGGCCTTGGCGCGCAACCGCTCACCGGTGGCCACCAGCACGCCCGAACAGTCCGGGAACGCGGTATCGCCGGACACGGCGAGCGCCATCACCACCGACGATGCGCTGGTGATGCGACGGGCCGCGGCGACGCTGCTCGGTGCGATTCCGGCCAGCAGCCGGCAGCACTGCCCCGCCGGCACGGCCAGGATCACCGCGTCGGCGGCCCAGCGCGCGCCGGTGTCGTCGACCACGTTCCAGCCGGCGCCGGCGCGCTCGAGCCGCGACACCGCGGCACGCACCCAGCGCGGGCGCCCGCGCGCGAGCAGCTCATCGATCAGCACCTGGTAGCCGCCCTCGAGCGACCCGAACACCGGCGCGCCGGTGGCCGGCGGCAGCGCCCGCCGCACGGCGCCGGTCAGGCTGGTGGCGCCGCGGTCCAGCGCCGCCGCCACCATCGGGGCCGCCGCGCGCAGGCCGATGGTGGCCGACGAACCCGCATAGACCCCGCTCAGCAGCGGATCCACCGACCGGGCCACCACCTGTTCGCCGAATCGCTCGCCGACCACATCGGCCACTGCGGGGTCGGCGCCCGGTTCCCACGCCAGCGGGCGGGTGGGCTCGGCCTCGATGCGGGCCACCGTGGCCTCGTCGACCAGTCCCGCCACCGACGCCGCGGACGACGGTATCCCGACCACGGTGCCCGCGGGCAGCGCACGCAGCTCCTGCCGGCTGTAGATCAGCGGGCGCGCGCCCGTCGAAACCCGCTGACGTTCAGACAAATTCAGTTCATCAAGCAGTGCGGGCATCTCGGGTCGGCGCAGCACGAAAGCCTCGGCGCCCAAGTCCATCGGCACCCCGGCGACCACCTCGGTGCGCAGCACACCCCCGAGCCTGTCTCCCGGATCGAACAGCGTGATCGCGGCGTCGTCACCGACCGCCGCACGCAGCCGATAGGCGGCCGTTAGGCCCGAAATCCCGCCCCCCACAACACAATACGAGGTCGAGGTCATAGGGAGTGGACCAGCGACACCAGGTCGGTCAGCACGCCGGGATCCGTTTCGGGCAGCACGCCGTGGCCAAGGTTGAACACGTGACCGGCGGCCCCGGCGTCAATCGCGCGCCGCCCGTCGTCCACGACCGCGCGCGCCGCGCGCTCCACCACCGGCCAGCCCGCCAGCGCCACCACCGGATCGAGGTTGCCCTGCAACGCCGTGCCGGGCTGCACGCGGGCGGCCGCGTCGGCCAGGGACGTCCGCCAATCCACACCCACCACGTTGGCGCCGGCCGAGGACATGGCGCCCAGAAGTTCGGCGGTGCCGACCCCGAAGTGGGTCATCGGCACGCCATGGTCGGCCAGCGCGGCGAACACCCGGGCGCTGTGGGGCTGCACGTAGGTGCGGTAATTCGCCAGGGACAGCGCCCCGGCCCACGAGTCGAACACCTGGATGGCGTCCACCCCGGCCTCGAGCTGCACCCGCAAGAAGCCCACGGTGATGTCGGTCAGCTTCTCCATCAGCGCGTGCCAGGTGTCCGGCTCGGCCAGCATCATCGCCTTGGTGCGCGCATGGTGGCGGCTGGGGCCGCCCTCGATCAGATAGGACGCCAACGTGAACGGGGCGCCCGCGAAGCCGATCAGCGGGACGTCGCCGAGCGCCGCCACCAGCAGCGACACCGCGTCGGACACCGGCGCAACCCGTTGCCGCTCAAGGGGTTTGATTGCGGCCACGTCGGCCTCGGTGCGCACCGGCGACTCGATGACCGGCCCGACGCCGGCGACGATGTCCAGGTCGATGCCCGCGCCGAGCAACGGCACCACGATGTCGGAGAACAGGATCGCCGCGTCCACATCGTGGCGGCGGACCGGCTGCAGGGTGATCTCGCAGACCAGCTCGGCGTCGAAGCAGGCCGACAGCATGTCGGTCTGGGCCCGTAGCGCCCGGTATTCGGGCAGCGAGCGACCGGCCTGCCGCATGAACCACACCGGCACCCGGTTGGGTTTGCGGCCGCTGACGGCGGCCAGATACGGCGACTCGGGAAGGTCGCGGCGAGTACTCATCAGCCTTAATGCTGCCATGACCGGAGTGCACCGAACTGCGCTGCGTACGATCAACGACCGCGACCGTTTGAACGTCAGGAGCTCGAAGATGCCCGTGAGTCAGCCCCCAGCGAGTTACGACGCGTTTCCCAGCCTGCGCTGCGAGCTCGGGGACAACGGGGTGCTGACGCTGGTTCTCGACTCCCCCGGCCTGAATTCGGTCGGGCCGCAGATGCACCGCGACCTCGCCGACATCTGGCCGGTGATCGACCGCGACCCCGCCGTGCGCGCCGTCCTGGTCCGCGGGGAAGGCAAGGCCTTTTCCTCCGGCGGCAGCTTCGACCTGATCGACGAGACGATCAACGACTACCAGGGCCGGCTCCGCATCATGCGCGAGGCCCGCGACCTCGTGCACAACATGATCAACTGCGACACCCCCGTCGTGTCGGCCATCCGGGGGCCGGCGGTCGGCGCGGGCCTGGTGGTGGCCCTGCTCGCCGACATCTCGGTGGCGGGCCGCACCGCGAAGCTCATCGACGGCCACACCAAGCTGGGCGTGGCGGCCGGCGACCATGCCGCGATCTGCTGGCCGCTGCTGGTCGGCATGGCCAAGGCCAAGTACTACCTGCTGACCTGCGAGACGCTGCTGGGCGAGGAAGCCGAGCGGATCGGCCTGGTGTCCACCTGCGTCGACGACGACGACGTGCTGTCCACCGCCGCCCGCATCGCCGAGAACCTGGCGCAGGGGGCGCAGAACGCGATCCAGTGGACCAAGCGCAGCCTCAACCACTGGTATCGCATGATGGGCCCCACGTTCGAGACCTCGGTGGGCCTGGAGTTCCTCAGCTTCAGCGGCCCCGACGTGCAGGAAGGCCTGGCCGCGCACCGCGAGAAGCGCCAGGCGCGTTTCACCCGCTGACCGGCGCCTGAGCTGCACATATAGCTTAGGTGGAGGCCCGGTAACGGCTTGGTCGCGGCGCGTTTGAAACGCGGCGCGCCTGTCGCGGCCTGTCGGGCGGTAGGTCTACCGTCGATCCCTGTGACCCGTGCCGTGACGATGCAGAACGGTCGGGATGAACAGGAGCGGCGTCAAGTGACCTCATCCGAACCGGCCCCATTCCGCGAAGCGGTAGCGGCGATGAACGCCGTCGTCGTGCGGCCGGAGATCGAGTTGGGTCCCATCCGGCCGCCGCAACGCTTGGCTCCCCACAGCTACGCCCTGGGCGCCGAGGTCAAACATCCCGATCGCGAAATCATTCCCGAGCGGTCCGACGGCGACGCCTTCGGACGGTTGATCCTGCTGTACGACCCCGAGGGGGCCGACGCGTGGGACGGCACCATCCGCATGGTCGCCTACATCCAGGCCGACCTTGACCCCAGTGAGGCGGTCGACCCGCTGCTGCCCGAAGTAGCGTGGAGCTGGCTAGTCGAGGCACTGGAGTCACGTATGGAACAAGTCGTCGCCCTGGGCGGCACCGTCACCGCCACCACATCGGTGCGCTACGGAGACATCTCCGGGCCGCCGCGCGCCCACCAGCTCGAGCTGCGCGCGTCCTGGACCGCGACGTCGCCCGCGGTCGGGGGGCACGTCGAGGCGTTCTGCGAGGTACTGGAGCACGCCGCGGGCCTACCCCCCGCCGGAGTCACCGACCTGAGCTCGCGGTCACGCGCCTAGCATGGGCGAACCGTCGGCCGACGGGCCAGGCGGCAGCGCGCCCGGCGACGTGGGCACCGACCCCGCCCCCACCCCGCTGCCGCAACCCTCCGAGGGCGTCCCGCCCATCTCGGTGAGCGTGCACGAGATCGAGGCCGCCGCGCAGCGCCTGGACCGCGGGCACGGGCCCTTCGCGGTGGACGCCGAGCGGGCGTCGGGCTTCCGCTACTCCAACCGGGCCTACCTGATCCAGATCCGCCGGGCCGGTTCCGGCACCGTGCTGATCGATCCGGTCAGCCACGGCGCCGACCCGCTGCAGGCGCTGCGGCCGGTGGCCGAGGTGCTGGGCAGCGACGAATGGATCCTGCACTCCGCCGATCAGGACCTGCCGTGTCTGGCCGAGGTGGGCATGCGGCCGCCTGCGCTGTATGACACCGAGCTCGCCGGGCGGCTGGCCGGGTTCGAGCGGGTGAACCTGGCGACCATGGTCGAGCGGCTGCTGGGCTTCGGGCTGGCCAAGGGGCACGGCGCGGCCGACTGGTCCAAGCGGCCACTGCCCGCCGAGTGGCTCAACTACGCCGCGCTGGATGTGGAACTGCTCATCGAGCTGCGGGACGCGATCGCCGACGTCCTGGCCGAGCAGGGCAAAACCGATTGGGCCGCACAGGAATTCGACTACCTGCGCGACGCGGGCACGAAAGACCCGGGCGCCGCCGCGCGCCGGGACCGGTGGCGGCGAACGTCGGGCATTCATCGGGTGCGCGATCAGCGTGGCCTGGCCGCGGTCCGCGAGCTGTGGTTGACGCGCGACCGGATCGCGGCACGCCGCGACATCGCGCCGCGCCGCATTCTGCCCGACTCGGCCATCATCGACGCCGCCCTGGCCAACCCGACGACCGTCGAGGAGCTCGTCGCGTTGCCGGTGTTCGGTGGCCGCAATCAGCGGCGCAGCGCCGCGACGTGGCTGGGCGCGCTGGACGAGGCCCGGCGGAACAAGAACCCACCCGCGGACAGCGAGCCGCCGAACGGTCCGCCGCCGCCGGCACGGTGGAGCAGGCGCAAACCGGAGGCCGCCGCCCGGCTGGAGGCCGCGCGCTCGGCGCTGTCCGAGGTCTCCGAGCGGGTCCACGTCCCCATTGAGAACCTGGTCTCGCCGGACCTGGTGCGACGGCTGTGCTGGGACTGGGTGCCCGCGCCCGATCCGTACGACGCCGTCGAGACGTTCCTGCGCGCCGGGCAGGCGCGGCCGTGGCAGCGGGAATTGGTGGATCGGGTTCTGGCCCGGGCGCTGCAGGCGCCGGAAGGCACCGAGCCCGCTGACTAGTCGAGGTGCTCGCGGATCTCCGCTTCGGCGACGCCGCTGCCCAGCGCGGCGACCCAACCGGTGATGCGGCGGGCCACGTCCTGGTCGGTCAGCGCCAGATCCGTCAGCAGCTCACCGCGCGAGGCGTGCTCGTAGAACTGCTGCGGCAGCCCGACGTCGCGGCATGGAACGTCGATGTCGGCGCGGCGCAGCGCGGCGGACACCGCCGAGCCCACCCCGCCGTTGACCCCGTTGTCCTCGCAAGTCACGACGAGCTTGTGCTGGGCCGCCAATTCGAGAATGCTCTCCGAGACCGGCAGCACCCAGCGAGGGTCGACGACCGTGACGCCGATCCCCTGGTCTTGTAGCCGCCTGGCCACCGCCAGCGCCATCGGCACGAACGCGCCGACGCCGATCAGCAGCACGTCGTGGTTGCATCCGGCCGCCGGGACCGCGAGCACGTCGACGCCCGAGATGCCCGCTCCGCGACGCTCGATCGCCGGGATGTCCTCGCCCACATCGCCTTTGGGGAAGCGCAGCGCCGTGGGGCCGTCGTCGACGTCGAGCGCCTCACCGAGTTCCTCGCGCAACCGGGTGGCGTCCCGCGGTGCGGCCACCCGCATGCCGGGCACGATGCCCAGCATCGACATGTCCCACATGCCGTTGTGGCTGGCGCCGTCCGAACCGGTGATCCCCGCCCGGTCGAGCACCATCGTGACGGGCAGCTCGTGCAGCGCCACGTCCATCATGATCTGGTCGAAGGCCCGGTTGAGGAACGTCGAATAGATGGCCACCACCGGGTGCATGCCGCCCATGGCCAGGCCGGCGGCCGACGTCATCGCGTGCTGCTCGGCGATGCCGACGTCGAACAACCGGTCCGGGAACTGCTGCCCGAACGGGCTCAGCCCGGTAGGGCCGGGCATGGCCGCGGTGATGGCCACGATGTCGCGGCGCTTGCGGGCATAGCCGATGAGGGCGTCGGAAAACGTCGCCGTCCAGCCGGGGCCGGCGATGCTGGTGGCCTGGCCGGTGACCGGGTCGATGACGCCGCACGAATGCATCTGTTCGGCCTCGTCGTCCTCGGCCGGCGCGAAGCCCATCCCCTTGCGGGTCACCACGTGCACGATCACCGGGCGGCCGAAGCCGCGGGCGTGCCGCAGCGCGGCCTCCACCGCGCGTTCGTCGTGACCGTCGACCGGGCCGACATACTTCAGGCCCAGATCCGTGAACATCAGCTGCGGTGACAGCGAGTCCTTGATGCCGGCCTTGACGCTGTGCATGACCCGGTAGGCGATCTTGCCGACCAGCGGCAGCGCGCGCAGCGCGTCGCGGCCCTTCTCCAGCGCCTGCTCGTAGACCGGCTGCAGCCGCAGCGAGGCGAGGTGGTCGGCCACACCGCCGATCGTCGGGGCGTAGCTGCGGCCGTTGTCGTTGACCACGATGATGACCGGGCGGCCCGAGGCGGCGATGTTGTTCAGCGCCTCCCAGCACATGCCGCCGGTGAGCGCGCCGTCGCCGACCACCGCGACCACGTGCCGGTTGCGGTGCCCGCTCAGCTCGAAGGCCTTGGCCAGGCCGTCGGCGTACGACAACGACGCGCTGGCGTGGCTCGATTCCACCCAATCGTGCTCGCTCTCGGCGCGCGACGGGTAGCCGGACAGCCCACCCTTCTTGCGCAGGCTCTCGAACTCGTGCGAGCGGCCCGTCAGCATCTTGTGCACGTAGGCCTGATGGCCGGTGTCGAAGATGATCGGATCGTGGGGCGAGTCGAACACCCGATGCAGGGCGAGCGTCAGCTCGACCACGCCCAGATTCGGCCCCAGGTGTCCCCCCGTGGCAGCGACCTTGTGAATCAGGAACTCGCGAATCTCGGCGGCCAGTTCGCGAATTTCGTGTTGGGAAAGGTGCTGCAGATCGGCGGGCCCACGGATCTGTTCCAGCATTCAGTCAGTCTACGCAGCGGCGGCGAGCACACCAGGGAAGCGGCCGGCGGCCGGCTTAAGGCGGGCCGAAGAGGTCGGCCAGGGTGGCGTGAAGTTCGGGATCCGCCAGGATGACCACCTCGTCGCCGGCCTGGAGTTCGGTGTCGCCCCGCACCGGCACCAGGCCGGTGGTCCGGACCACGATGCTCACCCAGATGTCGCCGACACGATCGCCCAGCCCCTCGACCGTGCACCCCTGCGCCTCGGACCCTGGGGCAACGCTGAAGCGATGGACCCCCTGCGGTTCGTCCGCGAGCCGGACACCGATTTCCCACGGCTGGGTCTCGACCGTGCGCATGGGCAGACGTAACAGTCGAGCGACACCCGGCACGGAACCGCCCTGCACCAGGACCGAGAAAATCACGACGACGACGACGATGCCGTAGAGGCGTTCAGCGTCGGCGACGTGCGCGGCCCGCAGGAATTCGCCCAGCAGAATCGGCACCGCACCCTTGAGCCCGGCGAAGAGGACGAAGATGCGTTCGTTTCGCTCGAGCCGGACGCGCACCAGGCTCGACCCCACCGCCAACGGCCGGATCACCACCGTCAAGGCAAAACCGAGGACCAGCCCCGGAATCCAAACATCGCGATGGGCAAGCACATTGAGGTCTACGGTCAAACCCAGAACGGCAAACGCGACGATTTCAGCCAGTCCGGCCAGGGCAGCGTGGAAACGCTTGATCTCCGGCTTGTACGGCGCGCGAGCGTCGCCGATCACGATGCCGGCGACGAACACCGCCAGGAATCCCGAGCCGTGCGTCAGCGTGGCGATGCCGTACAACATCAGGCAGGATGCCAACGTTCGCAGCGAGTACAGACCTTCGCTCGGCAATGCCACCCGGCGCATGAACGCGAGCAGGGCACGGCCGCCGACCACCCCGACCGCCAGGCCGATCGCCATTTGCAGGACGAATTGGGTTCCCACGCCGGCGAATCCGGCCGCGCTGAGACCACCAGCGGCGATCAGGCTCGACATCAAGGAGATGCCGACCGGATCGTTGGCACCGGACTCGCCCTCCAGGATCGTGCTGCTGCGACCCCTGATCTCGCGTTTGCCCAGCACAGAGAAGACCACCGCGGGATCGGTGGGAGCCACGGCAGTGGCCACGAGCACCGCCGGAAACCAGCCGATTCCGCAGACGTAGTGCACCATCAGCGCCGCCCCGACGGCAGTGAGCGCGGTTCCCAGGACGCCCACCGACAGGATCGGGACGGCCGCCGCGCGAAAGCGCGCCGGCCCGATATGCATGCCGCCGTCGAACAACACCAACACCAGCGCGATGGTGATCACCCGCTCCACGGTCCGCTCGGACGGTGGCTGCAGCGCCGGCAGCGCGCGCACCGCCACGGCGGCTCCGACGAGCACCAGCAGGGCCACCGGGATCTTCACCCGCTCGGTGAGACGGTTCGCCAGCACCGCGACCAAACCGACTGCGCTGGATAACAAGACGACGAGCGCGTAACGAATTGTTTCGCTCACGATGGCCGCGACTCGACGGTCGTGTCGCGATCTCTGGTGGTAGGCACCCGAGCCTTTCGGTTGGTCGACAACGTCACGCCGACCAGACTTCCCGGCACACCGCAACGGAGTTTAGCCGGACTCCCAACCTCACCTTCACCTGCGGGTCAGCAGCGCGACGCATTCCGTGTGATGCGTCAGCGGGAAGGCGTCGAACACCCTGATCTTCTCCATGGTGTAACCGTGGCCGAGGTAGGTCCCGATGTCGCGGGCGAAAGATGCTGCCTCACAACCGATATGCACCACCCGCGGAATGCCGGCGGCGGCCAGCAGATCGATGACCTCGCGCCCGGCACCCGCCCGCGGCGGATCCAGCACCGCCACGTCGGCGCGCCCGCGCTGCACCGCCAGCGCCCGTCGCACCGAGTCGGTGACGACGTGCACCTGCGTCAGGTCGGCCAGGGCGACCCGGGCGGCCCGGGTCGACGCGCGCGAGGTGTCGACACTGAGCACCCGCCCGGACGGGCCCACGGCGTGGCCGAGCACCGCGGCGAAAACGCCGGCGCCGCCGTACAAATCCCACGCGCGCATGCCGGTGCCCAGTTGCGCCCAGTCGGCGACCAGCTCGCTGTACACGGCGGCCGCGTCGCGGTGCGCCTGCCAGAACGCGGTCACCGGCACCTGCCAGCTGCGCCCGGCCACTCGCTGCACCGCCTCGTAGCGACCCTCCATCACCTTGGTCGCGGTCTGCCTGCCCTGCCGCAGCGTGCGCACCACGTGCCGCGTGCCGTCGTCGTCCACGGCCACGTGCAGCTGGGCGGCCGGCGGCCACTCGAGGTCGGCGATCCCGTCGAGCATGCCCGTCGGCAGCTGCGCACAACGCAGGTCGGTCACCAAATCCTCGCTGTGGTACCGGTGAAAGCCCGGGCGACGGTCGGGGCCTACGTCGAGCCGGACGCGGGTGCGCCACCCCGTCGGCGCGGAATCCGCCAGCGGCTCGGCCTCTCCGCTCCACGCATGCCCGCCAAGGCGCTCGAGCTGGTTGGCCACGACCTCGGCCTTGAGCGTGCGGGTCACCTCGGGGTCGGCGAACGCCAGGTCGCAACAGCCGGCGCCGTCCACCCCGGCGATGGGGCACAGCGACGCGATACGGCCGGGCGCCGCGTCGATGACCTCGATAACCTCTGCGTGCCAATAGGATCCGCGATCCGCGGTGACCCGGGCACGCACCCGTTCACCGGGCAGCGCGTACCGGACGAACACCACACGGCCTTCGTGGTGCGCGACGCAACTTCCCCCGTTGGCCGGGGCCTCGGTGGTCAGAGTCAGCTCCCCTACTGCGGGCGGGGCCGCGCGCGGCGGGCGCGTCGATTCGCGGGTCAATCGAAGATTCCCCGACGCGCGTCACCCGGCGCCACATGCGGCTGCAGGGTCTTGCGCCGCTCCGACGAACTCAGTTGCCACGGAACCGAAGTCACCATGACGCCCGGCATGAACAGCAAGCGGCCCTTGAGTCGTAGAGCGCTCTGGTTGTGCAGCACCTGCTCCCACCAGTGGCCCACCACGTACTCCGGAATGAACACCGTCACCACGGTGCGCGGCGACTCTTCCCGGGCCCGCTTGACGTAGTCCAGGACGGGACGGGTGACCTCACGATACGGCGAGGCGATGACCTTGAGCGGGACGCTGATATCGCTTTCTTCCCACTTGTGTACCAGTTCGCGGGTTTCCGCGTCGTCGACGCTGACCGTCACGGCCTCCAGAACGTCGGGCCGGGTGGCCCTGGCGTAGGCCAGCGCGCGCAGCGTCGGCAGGTGCAGCTTCGACACCAGCACCACAGCGTGATTGCGGCTGGGCAGCACCACGTCGTCCTGGGCGGCGGCCTGCTCCGCCAGTTCGCGGTTCACGGTGTTGTAGTGCCGGTGAATCATTTTCATGAGTCCGAACAGCAGGCTCATCGCAAACAGCGCGATCCATGCCCCCGACAGGAACTTGGTCACCAGGACCACCAGCAGCACCGCGCCGGTGGACAGCAATCCGACCGTGTTGACCACCCGCGAGCGCATCATCTTGCGCCGCGCCCGCGGATCGGTTTCGGTGCGCAGCAACCGGGTCCAGTGCCGCACCATGCCGATCTGACTCAGGGTGAACGAAATGAACACGCCGACGATGTAGAGCTGGATCAGCGCGGTGACCTCGCCGCGGAACGCGATGATCGCCAGCAGCGCCGCCCCGGACAGGAACAGGATCCCGTTGGAGAACGCCAATCGGTCTCCGCGGGTGTGTAATTGGCGCGGCAGATAACTGTGCTGCGCCAGGATCGAGCCGAGCACCGGGAACCCGTTGAAGGCGGTGTTGGCGGCCAGCACCAGGATGAGGGCGGTCACCGTGGCGATCAGCAGGAACCCGATGTGGAAGCTGCCGAACACCGTTTGCGCCAGCTGGGTGACCAGGGTCTTCTGGTAGTAATCCTTCGGCGCCCCGCCCAGCTGCGTGGCGGGGTCCTCGACGAGCTGGACGCCGATCTGCTGGGCCAGCACGATGATTCCCATCAGCAGCGCCACCGCGATGCCGCCCAGCATCAGCAGGGTGGTCGCCGCGTTGCGCGACTTGGGTTTCTGGAACGCCGGCACCCCGTTGCTGATCGCCTCGACACCCGTCAGCGCCGCACACCCCGACGAGAACGACCGGGCCACCAAGAACGCCAGCGCGAAACCGACGACCTGGCCGTGCGCCGAGTGCATCTGGAATCCGGCGGATTCGGCCCGCAGCGGATTGCCCAGCACGAAGATCCGGAACAGGCCCCAGCCGATCATCACCAGCACGCCGATGATGAACGCATAGGTCGGGATGGCGAACGCCAACCCGGACTCGCGCACGCCGCGCAGGTTCAGCGCCATCACCAGCAGGATGGACACCACACAGAAGAACACCTTGTGCTGGGCCACGATCGGGATCGCCGAGCCGATGTTCGCCATCGCCGACGCCGTCGAGACCGCAACGGTCAGAACGTAATCCACCATCAGCGCGCTGGCGACCACGAGCCCGGCGGTGTCGCCGAGATTGGTCGTGACCACCTCGTAGTCGCCGCCGCCGGACGGGTAGGCGTGAACGTTCTGCCGGTAGCTGGCGACCACCACCAGCATGACCGCGGCCACCGCCAGCCCGATCCACGGTGTCAGCGCATACGCCGTCACCCCGGCCACCGAGAGCATCAGGAAGACCTCCTCGGGCGCGTACGCAACCGAGGACAGCGCGTCGGAGGCGAACACCGGCAAGGCGATCCGCTTGGGCAGCAGTGTGTGACTCAGCCGGTCGCTGCGAAACGGCCGACCGATAAGCAACCGACGGGTGGCGGTTGAAAGTTTGGACACGAGAGCCAAGAGTAAGCCCAGACGGGTTTGGCGGTAGCGTTCGTAGGACAATGTTCGCCGACCGAAACGGCTGGCCGATGTGGGTTGCCGGAGAAGGGCGCAGGACGCGGTCGAGAGGACCTCAAGTTGCGAGTAGTGGTGATGGGCTGCGGCCGGGTGGGTTCCTCGGTCGCCGACGGGCTCTCCCGCATCGGGCACGACGTCGCGGTCATCGACCGTGACAGCACGGCGTTCAACCGGCTCAGCCCCGAATACGCCGGCGAACGGGTGCTGGGGCAGGGATTCGACCGAGATGTGCTGCTGAGGGCCCGGATCGAGGAAGCGGACGCGTTCGCCGCGGTGTCCTCCGGCGACAACTCCAACATCATCTCTGCGCGGCTGGCCCGGGAGACGTTCGGCGTCAAGCGGGTGGTGGCCCGCATCTATGACGCCAAGCGCGCCGAGGTCTACGAACGGCTGGGCATTCCCACGATCGCGACCGTGCCCTGGACCACCGACCGCCTGCTCAACGCGTTGCTGCGCGAGAGCGAGACGGCCAAGTGGCGCGATCCGACCGGCACCGTCGCGGTGTCCGAGGTCGTCCTGCACGAGGACTGGATCGGGCACCGGGTCACCGACCTCGAGCAGGCCACCGGCGCCCGGGTGGCGTTCCTCATCCGCTTCGGGGCCGGCGTGTTGCCGGAACCGAAATCGGTTATCCAGGCCGGTGACCAGGTGTATGTCGCCGCGATCTCCGGCCGCGCCGCCGAGGCGGTGGCCATCGCCGCCCTACCACCCAGCGAAGACCTGTGATGAATTCGAGTGTTGAGGAGCGGCGCAGATGAAGGTAGCTGTAGCCGGCGCCGGCGCGGTCGGCCGCTCGGTCACCCGCGAACTCATCGGCAACGGCCACGATGTGACGCTGATCGAACGCAACCCCGATCACGTCGACGTGGACGCCATCCCGGCCGCGCACTGGCGACTGGGCGACGCCTGCGAGCTGAGCCTGCTGGAGTCGGTGCACCTGCAGGAGTTCGACGTGGTGGTGGCCGCGACCGGCGACGACAAGGCCAACGTCGTGCTGAGCCTTTTGGCCAAGACCGAATTCGCGGTGCCGCGGGTGGTGGCGCGGGTCAACGACCCCCGCAACGAATGGCTGTTCACCGATGCCTGGGGGGTCGACGTGGCGGTGTCGACGCCGCGCATGCTGGCGTCGCTCATCGAAGAGGCCGTCGCCGTCGGCGATCTGGTGCGGCTGATGGAATTCCGCAAGGGGCAGGCCAACCTGGTCGAGATCACGCTGCCCGACGACACGCCGTGGGGCGGCAAGCCGGTGCGCAAACTGCAACTGCCGCGGAACACCTCGCTGGTGACGATCCTGCGCGGCCCTCGGGTGATCGTGCCCGAGGAGGACGAGCCACTGGAGGGCGGTGACGAGCTGCTGTTCGTCGCGGTTGCCGAGGCGGAAGAGGACCTGCAGAAGCTGCTCTTGGGCAGCCACGACCCGGCCGGCGGCTGATCAGTCGGTGACGGCGCCGGGTTCCACGTCGACCGCGGGGGCGCCCGTGGCGGCGATGGCCCGTTGCGCCGACTTGATCGCCGCGTAGGTGGCCAACGCGGCCAGCACGGTCAGCGGCCAGCCCATCGCGATCCGCGCCACCGCCAGCCAGCCGGTCCGGTCGGCGTCATACAGCAGCCCCTGAACCACGAACCGGGCGGCGAACACCAGCACCCAGCCCACCGAGGCGATGTCGAACGCGTAGACGGCCCGGGGCACCTGGCGCCAGCCGTCGCCACGGCCGGTGGCCCAGCTCCACCCGTAGCCGACCAGCGGACGGCGGATCAGTACCGACGCCGCGACCACCACAGCCCACACCAACGACATCCAGATGCCGAGCAAAAAGTAGCCCTTGGACTCCCCCAGCACATAGGCGATCAGCGCGCACAGCGCGACACCGAAGAAGCCGGAGAACGCCGGTTGCGGGGATTCGCGGCGAATCAGCCGCCACACCAGGATCAGCGCGGCCACCGCCAGCGCGGCCACGATCGCGGGCACCAGTCCCGACACGCTGGAGGCGACGACGAACACCACCACCGGCAGCGACGAGTAGATGACACCACTGACCCCGCCTGCCTGTGCCAGCAGACGTTCCGGGTTGATGCGGTTAGAGGTCATTCGTTCCGATGCGCCCGACTCCCGCGGGGTTGCCCCCAGATCGTGGGGGTCGGTCACCGCTGAATTTCGTAGTGCGGGTTGTAGATCGCCTTGGTTCCGTTCTCCAGCTTGCCGAGGCGCCCACGCACTCGCAGGGTGCGGCCGGAGTCGATGCCCGGGATGCGGCGCTGTCCCAGCCATACCAGGGTGACGGTGTCGCTGCCGTCGAAGAATTCGGCGCGCACTCCGCCGGCGCAGGCCCTGCCGTTGCACTCGACGCTACGGAGCGTGCCCACCATCGTGACCTCTTGGCCACGCTCGCAGTCGATCGCGCGTTGCGCGCCGGTGTTCGCGACCTCGTCGGACAGTTCCTCCGAGTCGAGCTGCTCCGGATCCTCCGTCAACCGACGGGTGAGCCGGCGCAGATACCCTTGGGCCCCCATGGCCACTCCTGACAATGCTGATAAGCCTCGACGCTTCCATTTATGCCAACGGACACCGTAGACCTCTTGGTTCCCCAGCGCCAACCGACTCAAACGTCGTGTTGGAACGCGACGAAACGGCAGGGCACTATCAAGAGGTGGTGGTCGATCTGCGCGGTGTCACGACGGTGTTGTTGCCCGGAACCGGCTCCGACGACGACTACGTTCACCGGGCATTTTCAGGTCCGCTGTCCGAGCTGGGCGCGCTGCTGCTGACCCCGCCGCCGCGGCCCGACCGGTTGGTCGAGGGCTACCTGGCGGCCCTGGATGACGCGGGCCACGAAGGGCCGATCGCTGTGGGCGGCGTCTCGATCGGCGCCGCGGTGGCGGCCGCGTGGGCGCTGGCGCATCCCGACCGGACGGTCGCGGTGCTGGCCGCGCTGCCGGCTTGGGCGGGCGCGCCCGGGGCCGCGCCCGCGGCGCTTGCGGCGCGGCATTCGGCGTCACAGCTGCGCGCCGACGGGCTGGCGGCGACCACGACCCAGATGCGGGCGTCCAGCCCGCCCTGGCTGGCCGACGAGCTGACCCGGTCGTGGGGCGCCCAGTGGCCGCATCTGCCCGAAGCCATGGAGGAGGCGGCCGCCTACGTCGCTCCCAGCTGCGACGAGCTGGCCGGGCTGGCCGCGCCGCTGGGCGTGGCGTCCGCGGTCGACGATCCGATCCATCCGTTGCAGGCCGGGCTCGACTGGGTCGCCGCAGCGCCGCGCGCGGCGCTGCGGACGGTGACGCTGGACCAGATCGGCGCGGACCCGGCCGCCCTGGGGGCGGCCTGCCTGAGCGCGCTGGCCGAGCTGTAGCCGGCTCAGCCGCCGGTGGTGGTGCGCAGCTGCTGCATGGCCGACCCGTCGACGCCGCGGCGCGCGGCCGGCTCGTTGGGCGGCACCTGCTGCCCCTCGGCCTGTTCGGCGTCGTCCTGCTGCGCGGCCTGTTGGGCGGCGGCGGCCTCGCGCAGCTGCTGCGCCATCGGCTCGGGTAGCTGCACGGTCAGCGGCGTACGCACCGGAAGTGGCGTGTCGCCGCGCCGAACCACGGTGTCCGCCAACGCCGCTCGCGCCTCCTGCTCCAGCGCTTCCATCGTCTCGTGCGGGCCGTTGATGACGCAGCGGATCATCCAGCGGTACCCGTCGACGCCGATGAAGCGCACCACGCCGGTCGCGGTGCCCACCACCTCGCGACCCCACGGGCCGTCCTTGATGCTGACCTGGGCCGAGTCGTTGCGCAGCGATTCGGCGAGCTCGCCGGCCACTTCGCGCCACAGGCCGCCGGTCTTGGGCGCGGCGTAGGCGGCAATGGTGAAGCGCCCGTTGGGCGTCACGACCCAGACCGCGCTCGGCACACCGGTTTCGGTGAGCTCGACCTGCAGCTGGCCGGCCTCGGGCATGGGGATCAGCACCGAGCCCAGGTCGAGCCGCGCCAGCTCCGCGACCGCGGGGTCGTCGAAGTCCTCGATGTCGAACGGGCCCTCGAGCTCCTCGGGAGCCGGCTCGTCGGCGCCGGGGGCCGCGACCTCGCCGGCCGCCGCAGTGTCGGCGCCGGAGGCGTCGTCGTCTTTGGGTGTGCGTCTACCGAATGCCATCACAAACTCGCATGTCCGCCGGAGGAACCGTGACCACCATCGCCACGGGATGTTTCGGCCAGCCCGGCCTCGTCGAACGACGACACCTCGACCAACTCCACTAATTCGACTCGCTGCACCAACAACTGGGCGATGCGATCGCCGCGGTGCACCACGATCGGCTCGGCCGGGTCGAGGTTGATCAGCGCAACCTTGATCTCGCCGCGATAGCCCGCGTCGATGGTACCCGGACTGTTGACGATCGAAAGTCCAACTCGCGCAGCCAGTCCCGAGCGTGGATGCACCAAGCCGACCATTCCGAACGGGATGGCGACAGCCACCCCCGTCCGCACCAGGGCGCGCCGCCCGGGCTCCAGTTTGACGTCTTCGGCGCTGAACAGATCGATCCCGGCATCGCCCTCGTGGGCGCGGCTGGGCAGCGGAAGCTCGGGGTCAAGACGGACGATGGCCAGACTGGTCGACACGGGGCCACAGACTACCCTTGACTGCGTGTCCGATACGCGCGTCGCGCCGCACAACGTGCGGTATCGCGAACGATTGTGGGTCCCGTGGTGGTGGTGGCCACCGGCCTTCGCGCTGGCCGCGATCATCGCCTTCGAATTCAACATGGGCGTCACCCGCGCGTCGTCGTGGTGGCCATACGCAGCGCTGTTCGCGGTCGCGGCCGCGGCGCTGCTGTGGCTGGGCCGCATCGAGATCCGGGTCACCGCCGACCCCGCGGCGCCGGGCGAGGTGCAGCTGTGGGCCGGCCAGGCGCACCTGCCGGTCACCGTGATCTCCCGGTCCGCGGAGATAGCGCCCTCGGCCAAGTCCGCCGCCCTGGGCCGGCAGCTCGACCCAGCGGCGTACGTGCTGCACAGGGCATGGGTGGGGCCGATGATCCTGGCCGTACTCGACGATCCGGACGATCCGACGCCGTACTGGCTGGTGAGCTGCCGTCACCCGGAGCGGGTGTTGTCGGCATTACGCAGCTGACCGATCAGGCCGCGCAGTCGGTACAGATCATCACGCCGTTCTTCTCACTGGCCAGCCGACTGCGGTGTTGCACCAAAAAGCAGCTCGAGCAGGTGAACTCGTCGGCCTGCTTCGGGATCACACGCACCGACAGTTCTTCACCCGACAGGTCGGCACCAGGCAGTTCAAAGTTCTCAGCGGATTCAGACTCGTCGACATCGACGACGGCCGAAGCCGCCTCGTTCCGTCGCGCTTTGAGCTCCTCCAGCGAGTCCTCCGAAACGTCATCGGTCTCGGTACGCCGTGGAGCGTCGTAATCGGTAGGCATTGCCCTATCCCCTCACATGCCCTCGTTATCCAAGCATCGCTTTGTACCAGCGTCGAACGCATCCACCAAACGATTCGTGCCCGTATCGCGGCCCATTAAGGTGTGATTTGCATCACACCACTATTTTTACCCTTGCGCTCGTGTCTGAACAGTGGGTTTAGAGTGCAGCTGTGGTCACGCAAATCACCGAGGGTACAGCCTTTGACAAGCACGGTCGGCCTTTTCGGCGGCGTAACCCCCGGCCGGCCATCGTCGTGGTGGTGCTGCTCGCGGTGGCCACCGGCGTGATCTGGACGATCGCGCTGACCCGGCCCGCCAAGGTGCACGAGGCCGCGGTGTGCAATCCCCCGCCCCAGGCCGCGGCCGGCGCGTCGCCGGCCCAGCTCGGCGAGCAGGTATCGCGCAGCGCCATGATGGACGTCACACCCGCCAAGCTCGCCGACACCAAGGTTCGCGTCCTCAACGCCAGCGGCCGGGGCGGACAGGCCGGCGATGTGGCGGGGGCGATGAAAGACCTCGGTTTCGCCCAGCCGACCGCCGCCAACGACCCCCTCTATGCGGGCACCAGACTCACCTGCCAGGGCCAGATCCGTTTCGGCACCGCCGGGCAGGCCACCGCGGCGGCCGTGTGGCTGGTGGCGCCCTGCACCGAGCTGTTCAACGACAACCGCGCCGACGATTCCGTCGACCTCTCCCTGGGCACGGACTTCAGCGCGTTGGCCCACAACGACGACATCGACGCGGTGCTCGCCACCCTGCGTCCCGGCGCCACCGAGCCCTCAGATCCCACGCTGCTGGCCAAGATTCACGCCAGCAGCTGCTGAGGGGGCGGTCAATCCAGAATCGGATCCAGGCCGCCGAACCGCTCCAGGACGGCCAGCAGCTCGTCGGCGATGCCGGGCGCGGCGGCCAGCGCCAGGCCGGCCCCGTTCACGCCGGGCGCGGGCAGCACCACCCGGGCCCCCGCCTCCGCGGCGATCAGCCCACCGGCGGCGCGATCCCACACCTGCAGGCCGTGCTCGTAGTAGGCGTCGAGCCGGCCCGAGGCGACCATGCACAGATCCAGCGCGGCCGAACCGATGCGACGGACGTCGCGGACCACGGGCAGCATCCGGGCCAACAGCGCCGCCTGCGCCGCGCGGCGCTGCCGCGAATAGCCGAAACCGGTGCCCAGCAACGCCATCGACAAATCATCGACGGCGGAGCTCTGCAACAGCTGCGTCCCCTCGTCGTCGGTCACATGTGCGCCCAGGCCCAGCGCCGCCGAGTACACCCGGTGTCCCACAACGTCGGCGACCGCACCGGCCACCGACTCGCCGTTGACCTGCGCACCGACCGACACCGCGTAGGCGGGGACGCCGTAGACGAAATTCACTGTGCCGTCGATCGGATCGAGCACCCAGGTGATCGATCCGGCCGGGGTGCCCGCCGGATCGGCGGGCCCGCCGCCCTCCTCGCCGAGAATCGGGTCCCCGGGCCGTAATTCGGCCAGCCGGTCGCGCAACAGCCGTTCCGTTTCGGTGTCCACCACCGTCACCGGGTCGGTCGGGGTGCTCTTCGAGCGCACCGCGCCACTGTCCGGGTTGTGCACGCCGCCCACCTCGGCGCCGAAAACCTCTGCCCGCCGACGCCGCACGAACGCCGCGGCCTCCGTGGCCAAGGTTTCGGCGACCGAGCGCAGCCGTACGAGCTCGTCATCGGAAGGGGTCACCGGTCTATCGCATCACAGTCGCCGCGGTCGCGCAGACGCCACGGGCGACACCGCCGCGGCGCTAAGGTGGGCGGACAGCCCAGTCACGCCGAGGAGATTCGATGACCAGCACCGACTCGACCACGGACACGCCCGGCACCGCCGTCGCCGACGGCAGGCCGCAGCGTCGCGGATTCGGCATCGACGTCGGCGGCAGCGGCATCAAGGGCGGCATCGTCGACATGGACACCGGGCAGCTGATCGGCGAGCGGGTCAAGCTGCTGACCCCGCAGCCCGCGACGCCCTCGGCGGTGGCCAAGACCATCGCCCAGGTGGTCAACGCCTTCGAGTGGACCGGCCCGCTCGGAGTGACCTATCCCGGTGTCGTCACCCACGGCGTGGTGCAGACGGCGGCCAACGTGGACAAGGCCTGGATCGGCAGCAACGCGCGCGACATCATCAGCGCCGAGCTGAACGGTCAGGAGGTCACCGTCCTCAACGACGCCGACGCGGCCGGGCTGGCCGAGGAGCATTACGGCGCGGGCAAGGGCCAGTCCGGCCTGGTGGTGTTGCTGACCTTCGGCACCGGGATCGGCTCCGCGGTGATTCACAACGGGACGCTGATACCCAACACTGAGTTCGGCCATCTCGAGGTCGGCGGCAAGGAGGCCGAGCAGCGGGCGGCGTCCTCGGTGAAGGAGAAGAACGACTGGTCCTACGAGAAGTGGGCCAAGCAGGTGACCAAAGTGCTGGTGAGCATCGAGAACGCGGTGTGGCCGGACCTGTTCATCGCGGGCGGCGGAATCAGCCGCAAGGCCGACAAATGGGTGCCGCTGCTGACCAACCGCACCCCGGTGGTGGCCGCGGCCCTGCTCAACACCGCCGGAATCGTCGGCGCGGCCATGGCCGCCACCTCGGACGTGACCCACTGATTTCGCCCGGCAGAGCCGTAGTACCGCGCACTGTCGTTACAATGGTCCTCGGCGAATGCCCAACCGATAGCGTGCACCTACCACGCTGATACCAACGCCGACATCGACATAGCAGACACTTTCGGTTAACCATGCCCAATACCCACCGAAGGTGAGCCCAAACGAAGGGGTGTAAGTGGCAGCGACGAAAGCAAGCCCGGCGACGGATGGGCCGGTGAAACGCACCGCCACGAAGTCTCCGTCGTCCCCCGCCAAGCGACCGGCGGCCAAGGCCGCCAACGGATCGGCACCCGCGAAGCGGGCCGCCAAGGCAGCATCGCCGTCCACCAAGTCCGAGGCCGGTGCGGCCGCCGACCACAAGAAGACCCGCGCCGTGGCCAAGGGCGCCAAGGCCCCGTCGGCGCGCGGAACGAAAGCGGCCAAGGGCGGGCCGGCGGATCCGGACGCCCTCGATTCCGACGGTGCCGTCGAGGATCTCGACAACGAACCAGACCTCGAAGGTGAGCCCGGCGACGACCTCGAGATCGACGCCGACCTCAGCCTCGACGACCTCGAGGACGACGTAGCGGCCGACGGCGAAGAGGCCGACGAGGCCGACGCCGACTCCGACGAGGCCGAGGCTGACGAAGAAGCCGCCGCGAAGCCCGCGGCCAAGGCCGGCGAGGCCGCCGCGGAGGACGACGAGGAAATCGCCGAGCCCAGCGAAAAGGACAAGGCCTCCGGCGATTTCGTGTGGGACGAGGACGAATCCGAGGCGTTGCGGCAGGCGCGCAAGGATGCCGAGCTGACAGCCTCCGCCGACTCGGTTCGCGCCTACCTCAAGCAGATCGGTAAGGTCGCGCTGCTCAACGCCGAGGAAGAGGTCGAGCTGGCCAAGCGGATCGAGGCCGGGCTGTACGCCACGCAGCTGATGACCGAAATGACCGAGCGCGGCGACAAACTGCCTGCCGCCCAGCGCCGCGACATGGTGTGGATCTGCCGCGACGGCGACCGCGCGAAAAACCACCTGCTGGAAGCCAACCTGCGACTGGTGGTGTCGCTGGCCAAACGCTACACCGGCCGCGGCATGGCGTTCCTGGACCTCATCCAGGAGGGCAACCTGGGCCTGATCCGCGCGGTCGAGAAGTTCGACTACACCAAGGGTTACAAGTTCTCCACGTACGCGACGTGGTGGATCCGTCAGGCCATCACCCGCGCCATGGCCGACCAGGCCCGCACCATCCGCATCCCGGTGCACATGGTCGAGGTCATCAACAAGCTGGGCCGTATCCAGCGCGAGCTGCTGCAGGACCTGGGCCGCGAGCCCACGCCCGAGGAGCTGGCCAAGGAAATGGACATCACGCCCGAAAAGGTGCTGGAGATCCAGCAATACGCGCGCGAGCCGATCTCGCTGGACCAGACCATCGGCGACGAGGGCGACAGCCAGCTGGGCGACTTCATCGAGGACAGCGAGGCCGTCGTGGCCGTGGACGCGGTGTCGTTCACGCTGCTGCAGGACCAGCTGCAGTCGGTGCTGGAGACGCTGTCGGAACGCGAGGCGGGCGTAGTGCGGCTGCGTTTCGGCCTCACCGACGGCCAGCCCCGTACCCTCGACGAGATCGGGCAGGTCTACGGCGTGACCCGTGAGCGCATCCGCCAGATCGAGTCCAAGACGATGTCGAAGCTGCGCCACCCCAGCCGGTCTCAGGTGCTGCGCGACTACCTGGACTAGATGAGTCGGCCGCCGGTCGAAAGCGGCTGCGCCACAAGCTATCTCGAGGACCGCTGAAATTCGGCTGCGGCCGCCGCGCCGCCGCCGTACGGTGACGTCCATGTCCGCGGAGCGCACCCTCGTCTCGTCAGCATCCGACTTCGAATCGGCCGTCGGCTACTCGCGCGCGGTGCGGGTCGGCCCGCACGTGGCGGTGGCCGGCACAACCGGCACCGGGCCCGCCGGCGACATCGCCGCCCAGGCCCGAGATGCGTTGCGCCGCATCAAGATTGCGTTGCACCAAGCAGGTGCCGGCCTCACCGACGTGGTGCGCACCCGCATCTACGTCACCGACATCTCGCGCTGGCGCGAGGTGGCAGGCGTGCACGAGCAGGTCTTCGGGGCGATACGACCTGCGGCCACCATGGTCGAAGTCTCGGCGCTGATCGCGCCCGAGCTGCTGATCGAGATCGAGGCCGACGCCTACGTGGACTCCCCGGCCGCGTCGCCGGAGACCGGCGCGAAGGAGCCGTCGTCGGCCGGCGGGTAGGCGCTGACCCGGACCACAGCGGCCACCGGCAGGGGGCCATACAGATGCGGGAACAACATGGACTCGGGATCGGTTGCTACCCCCGGTTCCCACCGCACCGGCGCGGTAAGCCGGGCCGGGTCGATGTGCAACAGCACCAGGTCGTCACGACCGCGGTAGAGCCGGTTGGCCGGCAGGTGCACCTGCTCCGGCATCGACAGGTGGATGAACTCGCCTCCGCCGGCGGCGTCCGGGTGGATGGCGCCCACCCGGCGTGCCCGCGCCCACTGCTCGGTTCCGCACAGATGCACCAGGACGTCAGGAACGAAGGTCACAACTTCGACACCCTAGAGACGCCCGCACCAAACCTGACCAGCCCGTGAGAAACGACACACCCGATAACGATCGGGGAACAAGGCGAAAACGCCATACGTCTGAGAAAGTGAATGCAAGAGAACGGAGAAGCCATGAATGCAACTCTGACGAGTCCAGAACTGACCCGCGCTGACCGCTGCGACCGCTGCGGTGCTGCGGCTCGGGTACGCGCCAAGCTGCCTTCAGGACTGGAGCTTCTCTTCTGCCAGCATCACGCCAACGAGCACGAGGCGAAGCTGACCCAGCTGGACGCGGTGCTGGAGTTCAGCGAAAGCTAGCCCGCAGCCGAACTCGCCCCTCGCCAATGTGGGCGGTGCGAGCGATCTTCGGTAATGCTGGACGGGTATGAGCGAGCAGGTCGCGAAGCCGTCGCGCCATCACATTTGGCGGATCACCAAGAGGACTCTTTCCAAGAGTTGGGACGACTCGATTTTTTCGGAGTCGGCTCAGGCTGGTTTCTGGTCGGCGTTGTCACTGCCGCCGTTGCTGCTAGGGATGCTGGGCACCTTGGCCTATGTGGCGCCGCTGTTCGGCCCCGACATGCTGCCCAGCATCCTGCGTCAGCTGATTTCGACCGCACACAGCGTGTTCTCCCGCAGCGTGGTCAACGAGATCATCGAGCCGACCGTCCGGGACATCGCCAACAACGCCCGCGGCGAGGTGGTGTCGCTGGGGTTCATCATCTCGTTGTGGGCGGGGTCGTCGGCCATCTCCGCGTTCGTCGACTCCGTGGTCGAGGCGCACGACCAGACGCCGCTGCGCCACCCGGTGCGCCAGCGCCTGTTCGCGCTGTTCCTCTACGTGGTGATGCTGGTGTTCGTGGTGGCGACGGCGCCGCTGGTGGTGATGGGCCCGCGCAAGGTGGGTGAGCACATCCCGCTAGGCCTGTCCAACGTGCTGCGCTACGGCTACTACCCGGCGCTGATCGTGGCGCTGACGATCGGGGTGATGATCCTGTACCGGGTCGCACTCCCCGAGCCGTTGCCGTCGCACCGGCTGATCCTGGGCGCGATGCTGGCGACCACCGTATTCGTCACCGCGACGCTCGGCCTGCGCTTTTACCTGGGATGGATCACCAGCACCGGCTACACCTACGGCGCGCTCTCCACGCCCATCGCGTTCCTGTTGTTCGCGTTCTTCGGCGGCTTCGCGATCATGCTCGGCGCCGAGCTCAATGCGGCGGTCCAGGAGGAATTCCCCGCACCCCGGACGCACGCCCACCGGCTGCGCAAATGGTTGTTCACGCGGTCACCTGCTCTGAAGCGGACCGTGGAGACCCTCGCCAGCCCGATTGCGAACCCCGCGACGCAACAGCGCGATGTCGCGCCGGCGGAGCCGCCGGGCTGATCAGCCCTTCTTCATCCGGTCGTAGATCTGCTTGCAGTCCGGGCAGACCGGTGAGCCCGGCTTGGCCGCCTTGGTGACGGGAAAAACCTCGCCGCACAACGCCACGACGTGGTTGCCCATCACCGCGCTCTCGGCGATCTTGTCCTTCTTGACGTAGTGGAAGTACTTCGGGGTGTCGCTGCCGGTCCCGTCGTCGACGCGTTCGTCGGTCTCGGTGCGTTCGATCGTTTGGGTCTGCATACCTGACATTGTGCACTGCCCCGCGGGCCCGGAAACCGCCTGAGCCGGAATCGGCCAGTTGTGGGACAGTGGAGAAATGAAGCACGGCTCCGACCCGGGGTTCGATGACTTTGACGGCCACAAGGGCCGCCCTGTACTCATCACCGCCGCAGCGACCTCGTATGAGGAGCAACACCGTGCTCGCGTCCGTAAGTACCTGACGTTGATGGCTTTCCGGATCCCGGCGCTCATCCTGGCCGCGGTCGCCTACGGCGCGTGGCACAACGGGCTGATCTCCCTGGCGATCGTGGCGCTGTCAATCCCGTTGCCGTGGATGGCCGTTTTGATCGCGAACGACCGGCCGCCGCGCAGTGCCGACGAGCCGCGCCGGTTCGACAACGCCCGCCAGCGCACCCCCCTGTTCCCTCGGGCCGAACGTCGCGCGCTCGAAGCCCCGCAGCGCCCGCAGCCGGAGTGGCCTCCGGGCGCGCGGGGCGGAACCGATCACAGTTAGCCGTCGTTTCTGCTGAAGGTGCCGCCCGGGCGGACTTCTCAGGACATTCTCAGGTCTGCGGCACATTTCTGCACGTCAAGACGTGTGAGATGGCGAATCGCTGGGAACTCTCAGAGCTGATCTGTCGTTGAACTCGATGACAGAACAAAGCCGAACGGGAGGTCGCTATGGCGAACGCCAGCACGAGCAGATTTGACGGCGATCTGGATGCTCAAAGCCCCGCAGCGGACCTAGTGCGCGTATATCTCAACGGAATCGGTAAGACGGCGCTTCTCAATGCGGCCGGCGAAGTCGAACTCGCCAAGCGCATCGAAGCCGGGCTTTACGCCGAACACCTGCTTGCAACGCGTAAGCGCCTCGGGGAGAACCGCAAACGTGATCTGGAGGCCGTGGTTCGCGACGGTCAGGCGGCGCGCCGCCACCTGCTGGAAGCGAACCTGCGTCTGGTGGTGTCGCTGGCCAAGCGGTACACGGGTCGCGGCATGCCGCTGCTGGACCTGATCCAGGAGGGGAACCTCGGGCTGATCCGCGCGATGGAAAAGTTCGACTACACAAAGGGATTCAAATTCTCGACCTACGCGACGTGGTGGATCCGTCAGGCCATCACCCGCGGCATGGCCGACCAGAGCCGCACCATCCGGCTGCCGGTCCATCTGGTGGAGCAGGTCAACAAGCTGGCGCGGATCAAGCGCGAGATGCACCAGAACCTGGGCCGCGAGGCGACCGACGAGGAACTGGCCGCCGAGTCCGGCATCCCGGTCGAGAAGATCAACGACCTGCTCGAGCACAGCCGCGACCCGGTAAGCCTGGACATGCCCGTCGGCTCCGAGGAGGAGGCCCCGTTGGGCGACTTCATCGAGGACGCCGAGGCGATGTCCGCCGAGAACGCGGTGATCGCCGAGCTGCTGCACACCGACATCCGCAGCGTGCTGGCCACCCTCGATGAGCGTGAGCACCAGGTCATCCGGTTGCGTTTCGGCCTGGACGACGGCCAGCCGCGCACGCTCGACCAGATCGGCAAGCTGTTCGGCCTGTCCCGCGAGCGGGTCCGCCAAATCGAGCGCGACGTAATGTCCAAACTCCGCAACGGGGAGCGCGCCGACAGGCTACGGTCGTACGCGAGCTAATGGCTCACTCAAGCTAGGTAGCAGGACGGTATGCCCGCCGCGTCAGCGGCGGGCATACTGCTTGCGGCCGACGCGTTGCAACCATTCACGCAGCTGGCCAAGTAGACTCAGCGTCGACGGAGGGTGCTGAATGAACGACCTGGTTGACACCACCGAGATGTACTTGCGGACCATCTACGACCTCGAAGAAGAGGGCGTGACGCCGCTACGTGCCCGCATCGCCGAACGCCTCGATCAGAGCGGGCCGACTGTCAGCCAAACCGTGTCGCGCATGGAGCGGGACGGTTTACTTCACGTGGCCGGCGACCGCCACCTGGAGCTCACCGACAAGGGCCGGGCGCTGGCCATTTCCGTGATGCGCAAGCACCGCCTCGCCGAACGTCTCCTGGTCGACGTCATCGGCCTGCCCTGGGAAGAGGTCCACGCCGAGGCGTGCCGCTGGGAGCACGTGATGAGCGAGGACGTCGAGCGGCGCCTGGTGAAGGTGCTCAACAACCCGACCACCTCGCCCTTCGGCAACCCGATCCCGGGGCTCCTGGACCTGGGCGTGGGCCCCGAGTCCTGGTCCGAAGACGGCCCCCTGGTCCGGCTGACCGAGCTGCCCGCCGGCGCGCCGGTGGCCGTGGTGGTCCGCCAGCTGACCGAGCACGTCCAGGGCGACATCGACCTGATCTCACGCCTGAAGGACGCCGGCGTGGTCCCGAACGCGCGCGTCACCGTCGAGAACGGCTCCGCCGGGGTGACCATCGTCATTCCGGGCCACGAGAACGTCACCCTGCCACACGAGATGGCGCACGCGGTCAAGGTCGAAAAGGTCTGACCCGGGCCGTTCGTTTCCACCCCGCGACTGCGGCGCCCCGCTTCGCCCGGGGCCGCGCTCGCGATCGCCACTACCCCGCCCTGCGCCCGAACGGCCGTCGCGGCGGTAGCTGCACGCCGAACCGCTTGGCCAGTCGGTAGCCGGTCAGCGCCAGGTCCCGAATGTCCTCGGGCCGCAGACCCGACTGCAACGCGGTGTCGAGCATGCCCACCATCCGGTGGTCGGGCGCACAGCGCAGCGCCTCCTGCAGCGACACGCCCGCGAGCGGGCCGTCGCCGCGGGCGTACGCGCTGAACGCGATCAGCACCAGGGCCTCGACCCGCCACGGCGGCGGCAGCGTGCGCGCCAGCAGCGCCCACAGCGACTCGACCTCGCCGGCGCTCTCCCCGATCGCGAGCGCATACAGGATGTCGCGCACCTGCGCGTCGGTCAGCGCACAGCCCAGCGTCGCCATCTCCGCGTCGGACAGGCATTCCCCGGCCGCGACCCGGGCGGCGGCCGCCATCGCCGCCTCCACATCGCCGCGGGTGCAGCGGACCGGATGCGCACGATGCGCCGCCCGGCGCCGGGTGGCCTGCTGCCGCACCGCGTCGGCCAGCGCGGTGCTGCGCGCCGGGTCGTCGGGCGCGATGACCGCCCGCAGGTCGGCACGCCGCGGATAGAGCCGTCTGCCTTCCAGCACCGCCGCGGCGGCCAGCGGGGAGGCCGCGGGATCGTCGACCAGGCCGCTCGATCCGCAGCCCTCGGCGCAGTGCCAGCGGCCGCCGAGGGCCACCTGGTCGACCACGTGTGTGGCCCATAGCTCAATGTGGTGCTGCGCCAAGGCTTCTGCGAGCGCCGCCGCCAGCTGCCGGTATTCCTCGTTGCAGCTGGGGCAGTAAGCCCCGTCCGCGTCGACGATCACCGCGATCACGGCCTCCGGGGCCGCCGCTGCGGCGACCTCCGCCAGGTGCTCCACCCGATCGACAAGTTCCTCGGAGAGGTCGACGCGCATCACCGAGCCCAGTTCCCCGTCACCCAAAGACACTAGTACCAACGAATTTTCGGGAACGAAGCCGAGAACGGCCGGCAGCGCGGCGATGAGGGCACCGGGGCGGGAAAGTTCGAAGTCTTCTCGAGGCGTCGTCATGAGCACCAACGCTGACGGCCGCCACCGTCAACCGGTGCGCGCGGGTGCGGGTGCGGCGGCGGACCTGTGGATGAACCCAGCACTGTGCGTTGTGCTGCCTTACTGTTTAAGCCATGAGTTCGGCGCAAGAGTACGACATGGTGGTCATCGGGTCCGGGCCCGGCGGGCAGAAGGCGGCCATCGCCTCGGCCAAGCTCGGTAAGTCGGTCGCCGTCGTCGAGCGCGGCCAGATGCTCGGCGGTGTCTGCGTCCAGACCGGCACCATCCCGTCAAAGACGTTGCGCGAGGCGGTCCTCTATCTCACCGGGATGAGCCAGCGCGAGCTCTACGGCGCGAGCTACCGCGTGAAGGAGAAGATCACCCCGGCCGACCTGCTGGCCCGAACCCAGCACGTGATCGGCAAGGAAGTCGACGTGGTCCGCAACCAGCTGATGCGCAATCGCATCGACCTGCTGATCGGCCACGGGCGTTTCGTCGACCCACACACCATCGAGGTCGAGGATCCGTCGAGGCGCGAAAAGATAACCATCACAGGCAAATACGTCGTCATCGCCACCGGCACCCGGCCGGCCCGGCCCTCCGGCGTCGAGTTCGACGAGCATCGGGTGCTGGACTCGGACGGGATCCTCGATCTCAAGTCGCTGCCCACCTCGATGGTGGTGGTCGGCGCGGGTGTCATCGGCATCGAGTACGCCTCGATGTTCGCCGCGCTGGGCACCAAGGTCACCGTGGTGGAGAAGCGCGACGACATGCTCGACTTCTGTGACCCCGAGGTCGTCGAGGCGCTGAAGTTCCACCTGCGCGATTTGGCGGTGACGTTCCGGTTCGGCGAGGAGGTGACCGCGGTCGACGTCGGGTCGGCGGGCACCGTCACCACCCTGGCCAGCGGCAAGCAGATCCCCGCCGAGACGGTGATGTACTCGGCCGGCCGGCAGGGCCAGACCGATCACCTCGACCTGCACAACGCCGAGCTGGAAGCCGACAACCGCGGGCGGATCTTCGTCGACGACAACTTCCAGACCAAGGTGCCCCACATCTACGCCGTCGGCGACGTGATCGGCTTCCCCGCGCTGGCCGCGACGTCGATGGAGCAGGGACGCCTGGCCGCCTACCACGCGTTCGGGGAAGCGAGCGACGGCATCACCGAGCTGCAACCGATCGGCATCTACTCCATCCCCGAGGTGTCCTACGTCGGCGCGACCGAGGTGGAGCTGACCAAGAACTCGGTGCCCTACGAGGTCGGCGTGGCCAGGTACCGCGAGCTGGCCCGCGGTCAGATTGCCGGCGACTCCTACGGGATGCTCAAACTGCTGGTGTCCACCGAGGACCTCAAGGTGCTCGGCGTGCACATCTTCGGCACCAGCGCCACCGAGATGGTGCACATCGGGCAGGCCGTGATGGGCTGCGGCGGCACGGTGGAATACCTGGTGGACGCGGTGTTCAACTACCCCACGTTCTCCGAGGCCTACAAGGTGGCGGCGCTCGACGTGATGAACAAAGTGCGCGCGCTCAACCAGTTTCGCCACTAAACCGATGGTGGCGGCCCGCTGCGCTGGCGATGGCTGCTAACAGGCGTCGGTGAGGTCGTTCGGGACCGGATCGCCGGGCCCACCGACCTCGGCGCGATGCAGCAGCTCGGCGGTCTGCGCGTCGAACGGCGCCGAATACGACATGTTCGCGGCGCAGCCGCCCCGCTCGAGACCGCCGATCAGCCCGATGAGCGTCGTGCCGCTGACCCAGGGCGCACCGCTGGTACCGTCCACCAGGCCCTCGCAGGCCAACGCGGGGAACCCGGTGTCGGTGACGGACGTGCTGGCCTGACAGCCGATCGGCGAGCCACCCACGCCCGCCGGATAGCCGAGCACCGTGACGCGGCTGCCCGGCGGGGGCGTCACGCCCAGCGTCAGCGCCAGCCCGACCCGGGACTCGACCGGAGCGCCGGCCTCGTTGCTGACCCGCGCGATCGCGTAGTCGGCGTGCGGGTCCTTGCTGGCCATCCAGCGCGGATCGAGGTAGACCGCGTCGGCCTTCCACACATCGGCGGGACCGGGTGCGGCGTCCCCGGCGAAACCGGGGACAAAGGTGATCAGCGAGGCGCCGGCCAGGCAATGCGCGGCGGTCATGATCAGGTTGCCGCCCGCGGAATGCACCACCGAGCCGGTGCAGACGTGCAGCGGGCCACCGTCGATGAAGATCGCCCCGATGCGCCGATCCGGCTCGACCGGGCCCGCGACGGCCTTCTGCTCGGGCTGGCTGAGCCGCTGCACCGGGCCGCCCACGCGCGGAGCCGACACCGGCGCGCCCGACGCATGCTGCACCGGGGGACGACACGCCGTCAGCGACGTAGCCACCCCCACAGCCAGGCAGAGCATCAGGATCCGAATGCGCATCGCCTTCATCATGCCTGACCGGCGGTCGACAAGCCGACTTCCACACCTCCCGGTGCGCCCCAGGGTTTGCTGGCGCGCACGCCGGCGGCCCGCGGGCCGTCGTTGGCGGATTACGCCTGGGGATGGTCGCGTTTCAGCTCATAGCGTGACTGCGAAGTTCGCTGATGGATGTTGGTGCCGCCTGATTCGGGGGAGACTTGGTAGGGCACCCTGAAGGGACCCCCGAAAGGAGGCGATCGCAGATGGCTCACCACCGAGACCCAGGTGATCAGTACCAGCCAGGGCAGGCTGGGATGTACGAGCTCGAGCTGCCGGCGCCGCAGTTGTCGACGTCCGACGGCCGCGGTCCCGTGCTGGTGCATGCGCTGGAAGGCTTTTCCGACGCCGGTCATGCCATCAAGCTGGCGGCCGCGCACCTGAAGGCCGTGCTGGACACCGAGCTGGTCGCTTCGTTCGCGATCGACGAATTGCTGGACTACCGCTCGCGGCGGCCGCTGATGACGTTCAAGTCCGACCACTTCACCCACTACGAGGACCCCGAACTGAACCTGTACGCGATGCGCGACACGATCGGCACGCCGTTCCTGTTGCTGGCCGGCATGGAACCGGACCTCAAGTGGGAGCGCTTCATCACCGCCGTCCGGTTGCTGGCCGAGCGCCTCGGCGTGCGCCAGACCATCGGCCTGGGCACGGTCCCGATGGCGGTTCCGCACACCCGGCCGACCACCATGACCGCACACTCCAACAACCCGGAATTGATCGCCAACTTCCAGCCGTGGATCTCCGAGATCCAGGTTCCCGGCAGTGCGTCCAACCTGCTGGAGTACCGGATGGGCCAGCACGGTCACGAGGTCGTCGGCTACACCGTGCACGTCCCGCACTACCTCACCCAGACCGATTACCCGGCCGCCGCGCAGGCGTTGCTCGAGCAGGTCGCCAAGACGGCGTCGCTGGAGCTGCCGCTGACGGCGTTGACCGAAGCGGCCGAGGTGATTCGGGCCAAGATCGACGAACAGGTCGAAGCGAGCGCGGAGGTCGCTCAAGTGGTGGCCGCGCTGGAGCGCCAGTACGATGCCTTCATCGACGCTCAGGAGAACAGATCGTTACTGGCTCGCGACGAGGATCTTCCTAGCGGCGACGAGCTGGGCGCAGAATTCGAGCGGTTTCTGGCCCAGCAGGCGGAGAAGAAGTTCGACGACGACGACAAGACCTGACCCCCTCAGCGCGACGCCCCAGCCAGGCCGTCCCTAGCCCGGCCCGACACCAAGGTTGGCGATATGACCGAGCGGAAGCGCACGAACACGCTCCGCCCGGTGCGTGAAGTGGCCGCACCCAAGCTCGAATTCCGCACCATCCACGGCTACAAGCGGGCCTACCGCATCGCCGGTTCCGGGCCGGCCATCCTGCTGATCCACGGCATCGGCGACAACTCCACCACGTGGAATGCCGTGCAGGCCAAGCTCGCCCAGCGTTTCACGGTGATCGCCCCGGATCTGCTGGGCCACGGGCAATCCGACAAGCCGCGCGCCGACTACTCGATCGCGGCGTACGCGAACGGGATGCGCGATTTGCTCAGCGTGCTCGACATCGAGCGGGTCACCATCATCGGCCACTCGCTCGGCGGCGGCGTGGCCATGCAATTCGCCTATCAATTCCCGCATTTGGTGGAACGACTCATTCTGGTGGGCGCCGGCGGCGTCACCAAGGACGTCAACTTCGTGCTGCGCTGGGCCTCGCTGCCGATGGGCAGCGAGGCGATCGCCCTGCTGCGGTTGCCGCTGGTGCTGCCGGCGGTTCAGGCCATGGGACGCGTGCTGGGCCTGGCGTTGGGCAGCACCGGGCTGGGTCGCGACCTGCCCAACGTGCTGCGGATCCTCGACGACCTGCCCGAACCGACGGCCTCCGCGGCGTTCAGCAGGACGCTGCGGGCGGTGGTGGATTGGCGTGGGCAGATCGTCACCATGCTCGACCGATGTTATCTGACCGAGGCCATTCCGGTGCAGATCGTCTGGGGCACAAAGGATGTGGTGGTTCCGGTCCGGCACGCGTGGATGGCGCATGCGGCGATGCCGGGCTCGCGTCTGGAAATCTTCGAAGGCTCCGGCCACTTCCCGTTTCACGACGACCCGGCGCGGTTCATCGACGTCGTCGAGCGTTTCATCGATTCCACCGACCCCGCCGAATACGACCAGGCCAGCCTCCGCGGCCTGCTCCGCACCGGCGGCGGGGAGCGGAAAGTCTCAGGTCCCGCTCCCACTCGCGTCGCGGTGCTCAACGCCATGGGGTCCGACGAGCGCAGCGCCACCTGATCACCTTGATCGATACGCCCGGACGCCGCGTCGTACAGTCGGGCCATGGGGATCGACGTGACGGTGTTGCGGGTGTTCACCGATTCGGACGGCAATTTCGGTAATCCGCTGGGTGTGGTCGAGGCCGGCCGGGTCGACGTCGCGGCCCGGCAGCGGCTGGCAACCCAATTGGGCTACAGCGAGACCGTTTTCGTCGGCCTTCCGGCCCCCGGCTCCGCCACGGCGCACGCCACCATCTACACGCCGCGAACCGAACTGCCGTTCGCCGGGCACCCGACCGTCGGCGCGACGTGGTGGCTGCGCGAGAACGGTTCGCCGATCAACACGCTGCAGGTGCCGGCCGGGATCGTGCAGGTGGGTTACGACGAACACCGCGCCAGCATCAACGCCCGCGCGGACTGGGCACCTGAATTCGCCCTGCACGAATTCGCTTCGGCTGACGAGGTTCTCGCCGCCGACCCGTCGGACTATCCCGACGACACCGCGCACTACCTGTGGGCCTGGACCGAGCGGGCGGCCGGGTCGTTGCGGTCGCGCATGTTCGCCGCCAACCTCGGTGTGGTCGAGGACGAGGCGACCGGTTCGGCGGCGATGCGGATCACCGATTACCTGAGCCAGAGCCTGCGGATCACCCAGGGCAAGGGCTCGGTCATCGAGACGACGTGGAGCGCCGAGGGCTGGGTCGGGGTGGCCGGGCGGGTCGTCAATGACGGTGTGCGACACCTGGACTGAGCGCGGCCGACGCCCTTGCGGTCAGCGCTGCCGGTGCAGCACCGCGGCGAGGTGGTCCTGCAGTGGTTGCCCGACCGCACCCATTTGCACCGTGTAGGAGAGCTTGTCGCCGTCGATGCGGAAGGAACGCCCAAGCGCCGTCACCTCTTTGGCGCTGGGCGTCAGCCCGACCGTCGTCGTCGACATCTGCATTTCGATGAGCTCGCCGGTGACCGAATAGGTGCCGACCTCGATTTCGGTGATGCCGCTTGGATGCGCCAGCACCAGTTCGACGTGACCCGGCTGAGGCACGCGAAGATAACCGGTTTCGGCGTGCAACGGCTTGCCGTCGGCTACCGCCCTGGTTTTCTGCCCGTAGGCCAGAAACGGCTTACCGACGTGGCCGAACACCACTTCTTCGAGATAGTCGAAGGGCGCTATCGTCGGGTACTTACCCGAACCCTGCCCGGTCCAGGTCCCAAGGAGCGGGGCCAGCGCCGCAAGGTCGGGATGCAAGTCAGGGGGCATGGAACCGAGCCTAGGCCGGGACGACCCGACGCCTTCCGTCAGCCCGGGGTCGCCACCCCGCGGTGATCGCGCAGCGCCTGGATCTCGCGTTCGAAATCGTCGGCGGACTCAAACGACCGGTACACGGAGGCGAACCGCAGGTAGGCCACCTCGTCGAGGTCGCGCAGCGGCCCCAGGATGGCAAGGCCGACCTCGTGGCTGGGGACCTCGGGCGAGCCCGCGGCGCGCACGGTGTCTTCGACCTGCTGGGCCAGCAGATTCAGGGCGTCGTCGTCGACCTGGCGCCCCTGGCAGGCCCGGCGGACGCCGCTGATGACCTTCTCCCTGCTGAACGGTTCGGTGACGCCGCTGCGCTTGACCACCGCCAGGACCGCAGTCTCCACGGTGGTGAAACGTCGCCCGCATTCTGGACAGGATCGGCGGCGCCGGATGGCCTGCCCCTCATCGGTTTCGCGCGAGTCGATCACCCGGGAGTCGGGATGGCGGCAGAACGGACAGTGCATGACCGCTCCTTCATCGCGCCGACAAGGTACCGCTGGACTTTGAGCGTACCCGCGCGCTGACCTGCACGGCTAACGGAGCCGCCGGGCCGGCACAACGGTTGTCAGCCGACCGGAGCGATCAGGGTCTGGCCCGCCATCAGGTTGGGCGAGTGCAGATCGTTGAGTTCGCGGATGCGGTCGGCGACCTGGGTGGTCGGCGCGTCGGGCGCCACCCGGTGAGCGAAGTCCTGAAGCGACTCCCCCGCATCGACGCGGACGACGGCGAGCCGGTCCGGAACGTGGGCCGCCGAGTTAGTGGAGTCGCCGTTGAGCACCTGGCCGACGTTCGCGACGAGACCCAGCCACAGCGTGATCGCCCCGGCAGCCAGCGCCAATCCGAGGGTGGACGCCCAGGTCGTGGCGCGCCTGCGGTGCGGAGCGACCGACCTTGCCACCCCGGTGCCGTGGTAGCGCGTCGCCGCGCCCACCGGCCGCGATGGCGCGGGCCTGCGGGACCTGGCCAGGCCGTCCCGCCCGTAGCGAGCACCCTGGACGGGTCCGTTGATCGGGCGCCGAAGACTGCTGGTACGCGGCGCGGGCGTGTGGATGACTGTCATCTTCGTTCCTCCGGTCAACTAGCTCTCGCTCGTGTGTTCGACACTAATCGCTTGTATGTTCGAAACCGAACATTTGAGCGAAGCGTGTCGCACGAGCAAACGCTAGATCACACCACCGACAAGTTCGTCGGCCTCTAGCATTGTCACGAGGCACAAATACCCGATATCTCGAAGAGTTACACATTTGTGATTCACCCGACTCCGGCCTTTTCCCGGGGGTGTCCGGACGGCGCGACACGCTACTCGAACACATGTTTGATTCTTGTCCGCGGTGCGGCTACATTCAGTGCCATGGGCGACAGCAACGACATCTCATCGGCCGGCCCCGAGGGTCGGTTGCACTCCGTGGACTCCTCGCTGACCGAACGGCAGCGCACCATCCTGAATGTCATCCGCGCCTCGGTCACCAACCGCGGCTACCCGCCGAGCATCCGCGAGATCGGGGACGCCGTCGGCCTGACGTCGACATCGTCGGTGGCGCACCAGCTGCGCACCCTGGAGCGCAAGGGATACCTGCGCCGCGACCCCAACCGCCCGCGGGCCGTCGATGTCCGCGGGGCCGACGACGACGTGGCGGCGCCCGCCACCGAGGTGGCCGGCTCGGACGCCCTGCCGGAGCCCACGTTCGTGCCGGTGCTCGGGCGCATCGCGGCCGGCGGACCCATCCTCGCCGAGGAGGCCGTCGAGGACGTCTTTCCCCTGCCGCGCGAATTGGTCGGCGAGGGAACGCTTTTCCTGCTCAAGGTGGTCGGTGACTCGATGGTCGAGGCCGCGATCTGTGACGGCGACTGGGTGGTGGTCCGTCAGCAGAACGTCGCCGACAACGGCGACATCGTCGCGGCGATGCTGGACGGCGAGGCCACCGTCAAGACGTTCAAACGCGCCGGCGGTCAGGTGTGGCTGATGCCGCACAACCCGGCATTCGACCCGATCCCCGGCAACGACGCGAGCGTGCTGGGCAAGGTCGTCACGGTCATCCGCAAGGTCTGAGGCGGCGGCGCACCGAGTCAGTCGGCCCGGGTGAACCCGTTGGCCTGAGCGACTTCTTCGCTGGACAGCCAGATTTCGGCGAGCGTGTCCCTGTACAGGTCGCTGCCCGGCGTGTAATACAGGCCGTAGCGTGCGCTCGCCTTGATCGGGTAGCCGTCGGGCGCCTGGTACGGGTCGTCGAGCGGCAGGTGGATCGTGGGTCGCCCGTCCGGGCCCGCCAGGCCGTTCTCCGAGGCGTCCTCGGCATCCGCGGCGGCGTGCCGACCGCTTCGTGCCTGCGTCCCCGCCGCGACCGCGGCCTCCGCCACGTCGGCGTTCGCCGGCGTGTCCGCTGCGGGCTCGACGTCGGGCTCCGGCGCCGCGAGGTCAGCGTACTCGTCCTCGGGCTCGGCGGCTTCCAGGGCGCCGGTCACCGCGTCGCTGTCCGGCGGGGTGTGCGGGACGGCGACGTCGGGATACTCGTCGTCCGGATACACCTCCTCGGCGTAGCCGGCGTCGGGGTCCTCGGCGTCGACGTAGGCGGCGTCGTCCGCCGTCTCGGGCTCGGCGACGTCGGGAACGGCGTCGGTGTAGTCGGTGTAGTCGGTGTAGTCGGCTCCGGCGTCGGAGTACTCGGCCTCCGACAGCATCTCCTCGGAGACCACCGGGATGGAGTCGGTGTCGACGGTGTCGGGATCTTCGTCGGTGAACCCGTAGTCGCTTTCGGCGGGGACCTGACGCTGCCAGCTGACCCGCCCGGCGTCGGGTTCCGGGTCGGGCTGGTGCGGCGCGCTGAGCGTGAACGCCTCGGCGTCGTGGTCGGATTCGTCGTGTCCCCAGCGTTCGTCGGCGCCGTAGCCGAAGTCCCCGCGGTGGTCCGGTGCGTAGCCGATGGCGTCCTCGCGGCCGGGCCGGCGCCGCCGCCGGGCGAACAGCATCCACACCAGCAGCACCAGCAACGCCAGCACCGGAATGGCGACCATCAGCCACCACCAGTGCCAGGCGAACTTCTTCGGATGCGCCGGCATGGCCGAATTGCTCGGCTGGTTCTGACCGGACACCTGCAGGCCGGACAGCAGCGGCGCGAGGTTGGCCGGTTCCGTGCTGAACGTGTTCTTCGCGCGGTTCCACGAAATCTTGCCGCCGGTGAACTGCTGCGAAATCACGTCACCGTTCACGGCCTGGTCGCCGACGGGCGCGCCGAGTTTGCCGGCGGGGGCGCGCAGCTTGTCCCACGCGGCCTTCATCGCCCCGCGCACCACGAACGCGCCGCGGTCGGACGTCCAGAAGATGACCGGCTTGTCGGCCGCGGAGAAGGTGACGATGCGGCTGGAAGTCCCTATGCCGCCGTCGGTTTCGTTGCTGGTGGGGAACCCCAGGTCGCTGCCGACCGGCCCGCCCAGCGACTCGTACTTGGCCAGGATGTCGCTCTCGACGGCGTTCGCACCGGTGGCCGGGGTGAAGAAGACCTTGCCGCCGGCGAAGTTCTGGGCGATTCCGTCAGCGCCGACTGAATACTGCCCGCCCTGCTTGGCGCCCAAGGGTCCCGTGGGTCCGCCGGCCGCGCGCCAGGCCGTGTTGATCGCCGCGGTGGGATCGATCGCCACCTGCAGGCCCTTCAACTGGTCGGCCAGCGCAGGCGGTTCGGTGGTGAACTGCTTCGTCTGCCGGTTCCACGAGACCTGCCCACCGCTGAACTTCTGCGAGGACACCTCGCCGTTGTAGGTCTCGTCGCCGACCGGCACGCCGAGAACGCCACCCGAGCTCCCCAGCTTGTCCCAGGCGGTGTTCATGGCGCCGCGCACCACAAACGGGCCGTGCTCGGGCGTCCAGAAGATCACCGGCTTGTCGCTGGCCGAGAAGGTGACCACCCGGCTGTCCGGGCCGGACAGGCCGGGCACCTCGTTGATCGCCGGGAAACCCAGGTCGCTGCCGGCCGGCCCGCCGAGCTGCTCGTACTTGTCCAGGACCGGCCCGTAGGCGAATTTGGCCCCGGTGGCCGGGGTGAAGAACATCTTGCCGCCGTCGAAGTCCAGGACGAAACCATCCCCGACCGGGTACACGTCGCCCTTGCGGGCGCCCAGCGGCGAGGTGTCGCCGCCAGCCTTGTCCCATGCGGCCATCATCGCCGCCTCGGCGTCGCCGATCGGACTCGCTACCGCGGTGGGGGCCAGCAACACGGCGACCAGTGCTGTGGTCGTCAAGCTGACCAGCGCGCTTCCGATCAGCTTGCGCATGTGACCTCTCTGCACCTTCACCAAGCCTTCCAAACCGGCGGATATGGCTCTATCTGCGGCTATGCCCTTACCTGCATAACCGGCGAGCAGGCGGTCCTTGCGCGGAGAATGGACCCGCGCAGGATCAGCCTTATCGCCGGGCTCGCATAACTTTGCTCCAGCCAACAAGAAATGCGAAGTCAAATCACGAATTTTACAAAAACGGATACCACACCGATGTCGAAATGATGCGCGCCCATGGCCCAATCGCGACCGTTGCGGCAACGTTCGCGCGCCGTTGCGGATATCGCGCCAATAGGCGCGGGAACGCGGGACGGAGTAATGCCGCCGGACCGCCGACTCGCACACCGGAATTCCGTCGGTCGCGGCCGCGCAGGGCGTACGAGCCGTCGCCGATGCCGCGATCCCGGCCTGACCAGGCGTGATGACGCGATCCGCACACCCGAGATACCGACAGTGCGGGAGCCACCGGAGCATTCACGCTCTACCCGACGCGACGAACCGACCGCGCATCGGTGAGTCTGATCGCTCACCGGCAATAGCGCCGCGCGAGCCGACCGGCGAATGTGCGCCGCGCCGTTTATCTCGGGCGCGGCCGTTATCCAGCAAACGAAACGCTATACGCCGAGGCTGCGGCCGATGATTTCCTTCATGATCTCGGTCGTGCCGCCGTAGATGGTCTGCACCCGGGCGTCCAGATAGGCACGGGCAACGGGGTATTCGCGCATGTAGCCGTAACCCCCGTGCAGTTGCAGGCAGCGGTCGATCAGGTGCACCTGCTTTTCGGTGCAGTACCACTTGGCCATCGCGGCCTGTTCGGCGGTCAGCTTGTGGTCCAGGTGCAGGCGGACGAACTCGTCGACCATCATGCGGACCACGGTCGCCTCCGTCGCCAGCTCGGCGAGCACGAAGCGGCTGTTCTGGAAGCTGCCGATCGGCTTGCCGAATGCCTTGCGCTCCTTGGTGTATTCCAGGGTCTGCTCCAGCACCTGCTCCATGGCCGCGGCCGCCATGATGGCGATCGAGATGCGTTCCTGGGGCAGGTTCTGCATCAAGTAGATGAATCCCATGCCCTCCTGGCCCAGCAGGTTTTCGGCCGGCACGTGCACGTCGGTGAAGGACAGCTCGGCCGTGTCCTGGGCGTCCAGCCCGATCTTGTCCAGGTGGCGACCGCGCTCGAAGCCCTCCATGCCGCGCTCGACGGCCAGCAGCGAGAAGCCCTGCGCGCCCTTTTCCGGGTCCGTCTGCGCGACCACGATCACCAGATCGGAATTGATTCCGTTGGTGATGAACGTCTTTGAGCCGTTGAGCACGTAGTGGTCGCCCTGCTTGACCGCACGGGTCTTGATGCCCTGCAGGTCGCTACCGGTCCCCGGCTCGGTCATCGCGATCGCCGTAATCAGCTCTCCGGTGCAGAATTTCGGCAGCCAGCGCTGCTTCTGCTCCTCGGTGGCCAGGGCCAGCAGGTACGGCGCAACGATGTCGTTGTGCAGGCCGAAACCGATGCCGCTGTAGCGGCCGGTGGTGGTCTCCTCGGTGATGATCGTGTTGTACCGGAAGTCCGGGTTGCCGCCGCCGCCGTACTCCTCGGGCACCGCCATGCCCAGGAAGCCCTGCTTGCCGGCCTCCAGCCAGACGCCGCGGTCGACGATCTTCGCCTTCTCCCACTCGTCGTGGTAGGGCGCGACGTGGCGCTCCAAAAAGCCCCGGTAGGACTCACGGAACAGGTCGTGCTCTGGCTCGAAAAGCGTGCGCTGGTATTTGATGGCGCTGCTCATGGAAAGACCTCCGGCGACTGGGGATTCTGCAGCCCAAGATATACCAACCGGACGGTTGGTAGACAGACGGCGGGGTCGCCTACATTCGCCTCGCGGGGGTCGGACGGGCCTTGCGCTGCACGGATCGCCCTGAACCCGGGGCGAACCGGGCGCTCACTGGGCGGAGAACTCGCGCAGCCGGCCGGCCAGCGCCACCGGAACCCGGGCCCTGATGCGGGTGCCCTCGGCGTTGTGCTCCTCCTGCTGCACGCGCCCGTGCGCGTGCAGGCGGGCCACCAGGTCGCCGCGGTGGTACGGGATCACCACGTCGACGGCGGTGTCGGCGGGGATGGCGAGCTCGGCGATACGGCGGCGCAGGGCGTCGATGCCGTCGCCGGTGCGCGCGGACACGAACATGGCGCCCGGCAGGGCGTGGCGAAGCTTGGCCAGCGTCAGATCGCTTGCGGCGTCGACCTTGTTCACCACCACCAGCTCCTGGGGTGCGTCGCCGTCGTGGTCGGTCCCGTAATCGGCGACGACTTCGGAGATGACCTGGCGGACCGCGTTGATCTGCGCCAGCGGGTTGACGTCTGAGCCGTCGACGACGTGCACCAGCAGATCGGCGTCCACGACCTCTTCGAGCGTGGAGCGGAATGCCTCGACCAGCTGGGTGGGCAGGTGCCGGACGAATCCGACGGTGTCGGTCAGCACGAACGCGCGGCCGTCCTCGAACTCGGCGCGCCGGGTGGTGGGCTCCAGGGTGGCGAACAGCGCGTCCTGTACCAGCACCCCGGCCCCGGTCAGCGCGTTGAGCAGGCTCGACTTGCCGGCATTGGTGTAGCCGACGATGGCGATCGCGGGCAGGTCGCTGCGCACCCGCCGGCTGCGCTGGGTGTCGCGGACCTGCTTCATGTCTTTGATCTCGCGGCGCAGCTTGGCCATCCGCTCGCGGATGCGCCGCCGATCGGTCTCGATCTTGGTTTCACCGGGACCGCGCAGGCCCACGCCTCCCCCGCTGCCGCCGGCCCGGCCACCGGCCTGCCGGGACATCGATTCACCCCAGCCGCGCAGCCGCGGCAGCATGTATTCCATCTGGGCCAGCGCGACCTGCGCCTTGCCCTCCCGGCTGGTGGCGTGCTGGGCGAAGATGTCCAGAATCAGCGCGGTGCGGTCGATGACCTTGACCTTCACGGCCTTCTCCAGGGCGGTCAGCTGCGCCGGGGACAGCTCGCCGTCGCAGATGACGGTGTCGGCGCCGGTCGCCAGCACCACCTCCCGCAGTTCGGCCGCCTTACCCGAGCCGATGTAGGTCGACGGGTCGGGCTTGTCGCGGCGCTGGATCAGCCCCTCGAGCACCTCGGAGCCGGCGGTTTCGGCCAGGGCGGCGAGCTCGGCCATGCTGGCCTCGCTGTCCGCGGCGGTGCCGTCGGTCCACACGCCCACCAGGACGACCCGCTCGAGCCGGAGCTGGCGGTATTCGACTTCGGAGATGTCGGTGAGTTCGGTCGACAGGCCGGCGACGCGGCGCAGCGCAGACCGATCTTCGAGGGCGAGTTCACCCGTGCTGGGCTCCGGAATCACCGGAGCGTGATCACGAAATTCTGGTTCTGTCATAGGCAATACAAGATGATGCACGCGAAAACGGTGTCGTGCACCTGATTTAACGCTGCTGTGCGTGCCACCATTCCTCGCTGAGTTCTCCTTGGGCCACCAGTACGGACGGTCCGCGCAGGAAGCTGGTCGCCTCGGTGATGGTGACGACGACCTCGCCGCCGGGCACGAGAACGGTCAGGGCGCCGGTGGCCGCCCCGACATCGGCCAGCGCGGCGACCGCGGCCGCCACCGTTCCGGTGCCGCAGGAGCGCGTCTCGCCGACTCCGCGCTCGTGCACGCGCATGCGCACCGCGCCGTCGGCCAATGCGGTGATGATCTCGACGTTCACCCCGTCCGGGAACTGGGCGGCGTCGAAGCTCACCGGCGCGGCCACGTCCAGCGCGGCCAGGCCCTCGGCCGTCAGGTGTGGGTCGACGCAGGCCAGGTGCGGATTGCCCACGTCGACCGCCAGGCCGGAGAAGCGCCGGCCGCCCACGACCGCGTCGCCGGGGCCCAGCGTGTTGGCCTTGCCCATGTCGACGCTGATCTCGGCGGTGGTTGCGTCGGCGCGATGCACCGCGACCGGCCGCGGACCGGCCAGCGATCCGACCACGAATTCGTCGCGGGATTCCATGCCGCTGGCACGCAGGTAGTGCGCGAACACCCGCACGCCGTTGCCGCACATCTGGGCGACGGAGCCGTCGGCGTTGCGGTAGTCCATGTACCAGTCGCCGACGTTCACCCCGTCGGGCACCCGGTCGAGCACGCCGGCCGACAGCGCCGCGGCGGCGGTGGTGACCCGCAGCACCCCGTCGGCGCCCAGCCCGCGGCGCCGGTCGCACAGCGCGGCCACCCGCGCCCCGGTCAGGCGCAGCTCGGCCTGGGGGTCCGGCAGCACCACGAAGTCGTTCTGGGTGCCGTGGCCCTTCGCGAATTTCACCTGTTCAGGATACGTGGCGCCACGCCCGCACGGCGGCGTCGACGATCGCGGCGCCCTCGGACGCGTCGAGCCACCGCACCCGGTGATCGCGGCGGAACCAGGACCGCTGGCGCCGGACGTAGCGCCGGGTGCCGTAGAAGGTCTGCTCGCGCGCGTCTCGCAGTTGATCGGCGCCGGGGCCCGCCGGACCGCTCTGGTCGAGCGCCGTCAGCACCTGCGCGTAGCCCAGCGCCCGCGACGCGGTGACCCCGTCGCGCAGGCCCTTGTCCAGCAACGCGATCACCTCGCCGACCAGACCCTGGTCGAACATCGCGTCGGTGCGCCGGGCCAGGCGCTCGTCGAGAAGTGTTGTGTCGCAGTCTAATCCGACAATGGCGGTGTCCCATCTGGGGGCGGCGATCCGCGGCGCGGAAGCGGCGAACGGCTGGCCGGTCAGCTCGACCACTTCTAAGGCCCGCACCGTGCGCCGCGCGTCGGTGGGCAGGATGGACGCGGCCGCGGCGGGGTCGCGGCGGGCCAGCTCGGCGTGCAGCTCGCCGACCCCGATCTCGGCGAGCCGCCGCTCCCAGCGGGCGCGCACCGCGGGATCGGTGGCCGGAAACGACCAGTCGTCGAGCAGCGACTGGATGTAGAGCATGGAGCCGCCCACGATGACCGGCACCGCGCCGCGGCCCGCGATCGCTTCGACGTCGGCTGCGGCCGCGCCCTGGTAGCGGGCGACCGTCGCGGTCTCGGTGACATCGAGGACGTCGAGCTGGTGGTGCGGGATGCCGCGGCGGGCGTCGACGGGCAGCTTGGCGGTGCCGATGTCCATGCCGCGGTACAGCTGCATCGCGTCGGCATTGACGATCTCGGCGCGGGCGCCGAGTCGCTCGACGCGTTCCGCGAAGTCGAGGGCCAACTGCGACTTGCCGGTGCCGGTGGGGCCGATGATCGCCAGGGGGCGCACGGCCGTCACAGCTGCCAGGCGCCGGCGAAGTAGCCCACGCCGTAGGGCGCCCCGCGGTACAGCTCCTTGGCGGATCGGGGTCCGGGCTCGGCCACGCCGGCCAGCACCTGAAATGCGACCCGGCCGCGGATCTGCTCAGGCAGGCGGCGCAGCGCGGCGATGTCGCCGCCGCCCAGTGCGTCGTCGAGGGCCTGTTGCGCGTCGGCATTGTCCGGGTCGTATCCGCCGGGGGCGGCCGGCGTCAGCGTATTGGCTCCGTCGGCCACGACCAGCACCCCGACCGGCTCGGCCACCCGGTCGAGCTCGGCGCGCAGGCGCCTGCCCAGGCTCAGCGCGGTGCCGGCGTCGTGGTCGGTGCGGTAGACGCGGACCTGGGCGCTGGCATGCGGCTGCGCCTGGCCGCGCACCCACCCGGCGAGCAGCGCACAGACCGGGAGCGCCATCGGCGGGGCGGCCTCATCGGCCCGCGGGGAGAGCCGCACGCGGACGTCCGCGCCGAAACCCGCGAAGGTGCCCGCCGCGTCGGGCCCCAGCACGTCGTCGTCGGTTCCCGCCCCGATCACCACCCAGCGGTCGGGCAACAGCGCGGCCGCGGCAAGCGTCGCCGCGGCCAGATCGGCCACCTCGGCGACGGCCGCTCCGGCGAGTTCGGGGACAAGGACCGGCGCCGACGGGACGATCGCAATGGCGCTCAGCACGCCACCAAACTAACGCGACGGCCCGGCACTGGTGCGGCGTGCCGGGGCGGACGTCACCGGCGCAAGCTGTCCGCCACGACCAGGCGGTCACTGAAGGGGCCGAAGTCGTCGTCTTCGGTCATCTCCCGGGTCGGCATTTCTCGCGGGGCACCACCCGCCTTCTGCTCGGCCTGGTCGATGGTGGCGGCTTCGCCGCGGGCCAGCGCGATCGTCGCGATGATAACCACGGCGACCGCCCCGATCAGCACGAACGCCCTGGGGCCGCTGGCGTTCATCGTCTCGCCCAGCACCAGAACCCCGAGCAGGCCGGCGACCACCGGCTTGGCCACCGTCATGGTCGGCAGCGACGCGGTCAGCGCGCCGGCGCGGAAGGCCGACTGCTGGAAGATCATCCCGGCCAGGGCGACCAGCAGCCAGGGCACGAATTCCGGCGACGTCAGCACCGCCATCGGGCCGTTCTCGGCCATCTCGACGATGCCCTTGGTCAGCACCGCGAACAGCGCCAGTGAGGAACCCGCCACCACCGCGAGCAGCACGGCCGAGAACGGGCTGCCGGACCAGCGACGCGCCGCCACCACGCAGGCCACCAGGAGCGGGATCATCACCATGGCGACGATCAGCCAGGTTTGCAGGAGGCCGCGCTGCTGCCCGGCCGCCGGGTCGCCGACGATGATGACGACCGCCAGCGCGGCGGCCAGGATGAGCGCCCACCCCCATTCGCGGGGCTTCACCCGGTGATGGGCAAGCCGCGCGTAGATGGGCAGGGCGAACAGCAGCGCCGTCACCTGCAGCGCGGTCACCATGACGACCGAGCCCCACGCCAGGGCGGCGGCCTGCAGGCTGTAGTTGGTGATCGCGGCCAGCCCGCCCAGCCACCACCGGGTGTCCTTGAGCGACATGCGGAACAGCTCGAGGTGGCCCACCGGCTTGTCGGTGACCTCGTGGGCGGAGCGCTGCCGGACCACGTCGCCGACCGCCGATGCCAGCGCCGCGCAGAGAGCTAGTAACGCTGCGACATCAACTTTCGACATTCTCGACCCCTCCGCCTCACGACCGTCCGACCCAGCTTTCCCCGAGGCGCAGGTAAATACACGCACAATTTGCGTTCAGTTCAACTACAAATTCATGACGTTCCACACGTTGCTCACTGCGCCGCAGGTAACCGTTCAAGTAGTACTTCAACAACCTATGTAACGCGTGGGGTAACTCTAAGAGAACTACACAGGTAGCTGTGCGCGACGGCTAAGCCCGTTCGCTGCCAGGCCTTTTCACGCCTCGCCCGCCGCGCGCGATGGGATCAGCGTCACAACATCGGTTCGATCGTCCGGCGCGTCGTCGGCCGCGTTCAGGGACGCGGCCTCGCCCCGGGCCAGGGCGGCGGTCGCGACGACGACCATCACCACCGCCGCCACCAGGGCGATGACCGCGGGGCCCTTGGCACCGAGCGTCTCACCGAGCACGGTGACGCCCAGCACCGACGCGACCAGCGGCTCGGCCACCGTCATCGTCGGCAACGACGCGGTGAGCGCGCTGGCCCGAAACGCGGACTGCTGGAAGATCGTGCCGAGCACCGCGACCAGCAACCAGCCGTACAGTTCCGGGGTGCGCGCCAGCGCCCCCGGCCCGTCCGGCAGCACGTCGACCACCGCCTTGGTCAGCACCGCGAACAACGCCCACGACGACGCCGACACCAGCGCCAGCAGCACCGCGGCCAGCGGGCCCGACCACAGCCGCGCGCCCAGCACACAGAACGCCATCGCCGGCCCGATCACCATCGCGACCACCGCCCACGAATCCAGCGACGCCCGCTGGTAGCCGGCGGCCGGCTCGCCGACGGTGACGAAGACCGCCACCGCAGCCGCCAGCAGCACCGCCCACACCCACTCGCGGCGGCTCAACCGGTGCTTGGTCAGCCAGGCATAGACCGGCAGGGCGAACAGCAGCGCGGTCACCTGCAAGGCCTGCACCAGCACCACCGAACCCAGGCTCAGCGCCACGGCCTGCAGCGTGAAGCTGCCCACCGCCGCGATCCCACCCAGCCACCATCGGACGTCGCGCAACGACATCCGCAACAGCGCGAGGTGGCCCACCTGTTCGTCGGTGATTTCCTGCGCGGAGCGCTGCCGGATCACGTCGCCGACGCCCGACATCAGCGCGGCGATCAGCGCGAGGAGCGCGGCGATATCCACCTTGGCGATGGTGACCTCCCATCGACGTGCGGCTCGAGGAGAGCCGAAGACAACGCTCACCAGGGTTCGACGAACGCCGGGGCGGTGACGCGATAGCACGACCGTACCCGCCCGCGCGCAGGGCGCGCCGGTGCCGCGCGGCCGCCGGGCCGCCGGGAATGGCAAGGTGGCGGCGCGTGCCAGAACAAGCTGCTTGAATATCGTTAAGCAGCTGTTGGAGAACCATCCGACAGAGGCAGGAGACGGTGCCGCTACGCGCGGCAGGCGCGCGGGACACGGACCGCGCGGAAGGGTTGTGAAAGGGTAGTGACGAGCGCATGACGGCTGACGAGCCTCGCGACGATTCAGCTCGGCCCGCGCCGCGCCCGGGACCGCGACCCGGTCCCCGGCCGACACCGCGGCCTACCACCGCGCACCCGCTGGTGGTGCCGCCGCCCAGCGATCCGCACCAGTTCGGGCGCGTGGACGACGACGGCACGGTATGGCTGATCAGCTCCGCCGGCGAGCGCATCGTCGGCTCCTGGCAGGCCGGCGATCGCGAGGCGGCGTTCGCTCACTTCGGCCGGCGCTTCGACGACCTGGCCACCGAGGTCACCCTGATGGAGGAGCGCCTGGCCTCCGGGTCCGGTGACGCGCGCAAGATCAAGGCGCACGCGGCCGAGCTGGCCGAGACGCTGCCGACGGCGGCCGTGCTGGGCGATGTCGAGGCGCTGGCGGGCCGGTTGGCCACGATCGCCGAGCACGCCGAGGCGGCCGTCGCAGCGGAGCGCTCCCGGCGTGAGGAGCACCGCGCCACCCAGACCGCCCGCAAGGAGGCGCTCGCCGCGGAGGCCGAGGAGTTGGCCGCCAACTCGACGCAGTGGAAGGCCGCGGGTGACCGGTTCCGCGCGATCCTCGACGAGTGGAAGACGATCAGCGGGGTGGACCGCAAGGTCGATGACGCGCTGTGGAGGCGCTACTCCGCGGCCCGGGAGGCGTTCAACCGGCGGCGGGGATCGCACTTCGCGGAGCTGGACCGGGAGCGCTCGGGGATTCGCCAGGCCAAGGAACGCCTGTGCGAGCGTGCCGAAGCGCTGTCCGACTCGACCGACTGGACCGCCACCAGCGCCGAGTTCCGCAAGCTGCTGACCGAATGGAAGGCGGCCGGGCGGGCGACCCGTGAGGTCGACGACGCCCTGTGGCGGCGCTTCAAGGCAGCCCAGGACGTGTTCTTCACCGCCCGCAACGCGGTGACGGCCGAGAAGGACGCGGAGTTCCGGGCCAACGCGACCGCGAAAGAGGCGCTGCTGGCCGAGGCGGAGAAGCTGGACACCAGCAACCACGAGGCCGCCCGCGCGGCGCTGCGCACGATCACCGACAAGTGGGACGCGATCGGCAAGGTCCCGCGCGAGCGCTCCGCCGAGTTGGAGCGCCGGCTGCGCGCGGTCGAGAAGAAGGTGCGCGACGCCGGCGACACGGGCTGGGCCGACCCGCAGGCGCAGGCCCGGGCCGAGCAGTTCCAGGCCCGCGCCGAGCAATACGAACAACAGGCGCAGAAGGCCGCGGCCGCGGGCCGGACCAAGGAAGCCGAAGAAGCCAAGGCCAACGCCGAGCAGTGGCGACAGTGGGCGCAGGCGGCCGTCGAGGCGCTGACCCGCAAGCCCTAGCTGTACTCGGCTAAGACGTTGTTGACAGTCGGCTGATCGGAGGGTGGCCTCCGAGTGCTGAGTGGCGTCGTTGATTGT
>NZ_BAAGDE010000026.1:0-81935 GCF_054660795.1 Mycobacterium sp. MUNTM1 | reverse complement strand
CACCACGACAACGCCCGTCCCCTCCACCACCGCGCCGGTGACCACCACGGAGCGGGCGCCGCGCCACCACGGGGGCGGCGGCGGTGGTGGTGGCGCGCCGACCGAGACGGTGACCGAAACGGCCCCGCCGCCGAGCACCGACACCCCCACGACGACGGAGCCGCCCACCACGGCCGCACCGAGCACGGAGACCAGCACCGTCACGCAGACCGTGACCGAACCGCCCCGCCGGGGGCCGTTCCAGCCGTTCCAGCCGCGCCCCTAGCGCGAACGACGTGCCCGCGAGCGGCGGCCTGATCCGCCCGGCATCGGCAGCGGACGCGGGTGCGTGCGTTGCCATTTACCGGCCGTACGTCGAGCACACCGTCATCAGCTGGGAAACCGACGTCCCGACCGAAAGCGAGATGGCCGCGCGGATCGCCGCCGCCCAGGTGCGCCACGAATGGCTTGTCCTGGAACGCGATCGCCGGGTGATCGGCTTCGCCTACGGGCACGCCCTCAATCGCCTAGCCACCTACCGGTGGTCGATCGAGACCGGGATCTACCTCGAAGCCGGCCATCACCGCACCGGGGGAGGGCGCGCGCTCTACACGGAGCTGCTGCGCAGGCTCACCGAGCGGGGCTACCGGCAGGCGTTCGCCGGCATCACTCAGCCCAATGAGGCCAGCAACGCCTTCCACCGGTCGTTCGGATTCACCGAAGTGGGCCGGTACCGGCGCGTCGAGTGGAAGCACGACGGCTGGCACGACGTCGCGTGGATGCAGCTCGACCTGGCCGCTGCCGAGCCGGATAAAGCACCCGGCCCGATCCTCGAGCCGGGCCGGGTCCGCGAGTCCGGGGCCTAGCCGCCGGCCCCGCCGCCACCCAGGTAGCCCCCGCCGGCACCACCGCCGACGAAGCCGCCACCGGCGCCGCCACCCAAGAAACCGCCGCCCGCGCCACCACCGATTTGCTCAATGCTGATTGTCATGGGCGGAAACGTATCGACGGAAATTCGCGCCCACAAGAAACTGGGTCTTAACGATTTCAATCATTTTGGATCGCGGAGCTTGCTGAGCGCGCCCGAAGGGATTCGAACCCCTAACCTTCTGATCCGTAGTCAGATGCTCTATCCGTTGAGCTACGGGCGCCTGTTCTTCAGTTGTCGTTCCGTGTTGCCGCTAAAGGATCTAGCGGAGGCGAGAGGATTTGAACCTCCGGTCCCCTTTGAGGGGGACAACTCATTAGCAGTGAGCCCCATTCGGCCGCTCTGGCACGCCTCCCTTGGACTTTCTGAGGGTACCGACCCCTTTCCGGTCTCGCGGAACCGGCCATACTGTACACAGTCGAGACATAAACTGTCGAAGTGACCGCTCGTCTTCGCAACGAACTGGCCGGACTGCCAGTGTATGTCCCCGGTAAGAACGTCCCGGGCTCCATCAAACTGGCCAGCAACGAGACCGTGTACGGCCCGCTGCCCAGCGTGCATGCGGCCATCGAGCGCGCGGTTGCCGTCGTCAACCGCTACCCGGACAACGCCAGCGTGGACCTCAAGGCCGCGCTGGCCATGCACCTGGGTTCCGACGTCGCGCCCGAACAGATCGCGGTCGGTAGCGGTTCGGTCACCTTGTGCCAGCAACTGGTTCAGATCACCGCCGCGGCCGGCGACGAGGTGATGATCGGCTGGCGCAGCTTCGAGTGCTACCTGCCGATCATCCAGGTGTCAGGCGCGGCGACCGTCAAGGTGCCGCTGACCGACCACACGCACGACCTCGACGCGATGCTCGCCGCGATCACCGACCGCACCCGGCTGATCTTCGTGTGCAACCCGAACAACCCGACGTCCACCGTCGTCGACCCGGACGCGTTGACGCGCTTCGTCGAGGCCGTGCCGCCGCATGTCCTGATCGCCATCGACGAGGCCTACGTCGAATACATCCGCGACGGCATGCTGCCCAACAGCCTCGAGCTGGCCCTGACGCACAGCAACGTCGTTGTGCTGCGGACCTTTTCGAAGGCCTACGGCCTGGCGGGGCTGCGCTGCGGTTACGCGGTGGGTCACCCGGACCTGATCACCGCGCTGGACAAGGTCGTCATGCCGTTCGCGGTGACGAACGTCGCACAGGCGGCCGCCATCGCCTCGCTCGAGGCGTCCGACGAGCTGATGGCCCGCACCGACGCGCTGGTCCTCGAGCGCACCCGCGTGAGCGACGCGCTGCGCGAGGCCGGATTCGAGCTGCCGCCGTCGCAGGCCAACTTCGTCTGGCTGCCGCTAGGCAAGCGCACCATGGACTTCACCGAGCAGGCCGCCGACGCGCGCCTGATAGTGCGGCCGTTCGCGGACGAAGGCATCCGTGTCACCATTGGTGCGCCGGAGGAGAATGACGCCCTGCTGCGCTTCGCCTGCGACTGGATTGCCCGCACCGAATCGTAAGGAGTCGCGCGTGGACCTGGCGCGGAAGAAGTTCACCGAGTTCAAAGAGCGCAGCGGCGACATCGCGGATTCCGAGCTCGACGAATTCTGGGCCGAACTTGCGCCCGCGACGATCGACGGGATGCTCGGCGAGTGGAAGGGCGGCGAGTTCCAGACCGGCCACAAGATGAACGGCCAACTGGAAAAGGCCGGCTGGTACGGCAAGACCTTCAAGTCCGCCCGCGACGTGCAGCCGCTGGTCTGCCTGGACGCCGACGGCAACAAGTTCTCCAACGTGGAGATGGGCAAGGGCGAGGCCAGCCTGTGGCTGGAGGACTTCCGCGGCGAGGTCACCGCCACCATGGTTTACGACGGCCAGCCGGTGCACGATCACTTCAAGAAGATCGACGACGACGCCGTGATGGGCATCATGAACGGCAAGGGCGTCCGGGATAACGGCAAGTACTACTACTTCTATCTCGAGCGCGAGTAGCGCCGTCGCCTCGCCGTCGGGTGTGCACCGACGGCCTTGACTGTGCGTCCAGGGCGGCGACACGCCGGGCGGGCCCGCCGTGGCTGCACAGTCGACGGAGGAGTAGCTCCGCGCTACCCCGCCGGGTTGCGGCCGGTGAACGCGACCAACTGCTCGAGCGCGCCGGCGTCGGCCGGGACCTCGATCGGGTCGTCGAATCCGGCCTGACCGCGTGATTCCGGCCTGATGATCTGGCGCGCCAGCCCCAGCACGTATTCGGACAGCGGCTCGGGTGCCTGAATGTCGTGCCCCACCGCGGCGGCGTAATCCCAAGCGTGGACCAGGAATTCGATCGACAGGATGCCGCATGCGCTGCTCGCCGGCAGCTCGCCCTTGCCGAGCGGCACCGATCCGTCCAGACCGTGGCGGTGCCAGGCGTCCAGCGCCGGCCGAGCCGCGGCGACCACCTGGCGCTCGACCGAATCGCCTTCCGCGCGCTTCGGGATCTCCGCGCCCACCATGCCCCCGAGAGCCGAGATCGAATTCAGCAGGTGCCCGGTCAGCGCCGACACGTCGAATTCCGTGCACGGCGTTTGCCGCGACAGGTCGTCGGCGGCGATGGTGTGCAGGACCCGCTGCAGCACCCCGAAGGTGTCCTCGGCGCTGTGCAACTCGTCGGTGGGCTGGGAATGCGGTCCGGGTCGCAAGTCAGGGGCCATATTCGCCACGCTACGGTCTCGATATGGCGCAAGCATACGAATCCGTCACCGTCGAAACGAAAGACCACGTCGCCCAGGTGACGCTGATCGGACCGGGCAAGGGCAACGCGATGGGGCCGGCCTTCTGGTCGGAGATGCCGGAACTGTTCGCGGCGCTGGACGACGACCCCGAGGTGCGGGCCATCGTTTTGACCGGCTCGGGCAAGAACTTCAGCTACGGCCTGGACGTGCCGGCGATGGGCGGGTCGTTCACCCCGCTGCTGTCCGGCGATGCGCTGGCCGGCCCGCGGGCGGTGTTCCACCGCGAGGTCAAGCGCATGCAGGGCGCGATCACCGCGGTCGCCGACTGCCGGACCCCCACCATCGCCGCGGTGCACGGCTGGTGCATCGGCGGCGGCGTCGACCTGATCTCGGCGGTGGACATCCGCTACGCCAGCGCCGACGCCAAGTTCTCGGTGCGTGAGGTCAAGCTCGCCATCGTCGCCGACGTCGGCAGCCTGGCCCGCCTGCCGCTGATCCTGAACGACGGGCACCTGCGCGAGCTGGCGCTGACGGGCAAGGACATCGACGCGGCCCGCGCCGAGAAGATCGGTCTGGTCAACGACGTGTACGCCGACGCCGACGCCACCCTGGCCGCGGCGCACGCCACCGCCGCGGAGATCGCCGCCAATCCCCCGCTGACCGTGCACGGCGTCAAGGACGTTCTTGACCAGCAGCGCACCGCGGCGGTCTCGGAGAGCCTGCGCTACGTGGCGGCCTGGAACGCGGCCTTCCTGCCGTCCAAGGACCTGACCGAGGGCATCTCGGCGACGTTCGAGAAGCGCCCGCCGCAGTTCACCGGGGAATAAGCCGGCGCCACGTACCCTCGCTGAGGTGACCACACCCGACGGCAAGATCCGCCTCCCGGCAGACCTGGACGCGGTGACGACGATCGGCGCCGAAGACCACTCCGAAATCGACAGCGCCGCCATCGACCGGATCTGGCAGGCCGCCCGGCACTGGTACCGGGCCGGCTTCCATCCCGCCATCCAGCTCTGTATCCGCCGGCACGGCCGCGTCGTGCTCAACCGCGCGATCGGGCACGGCTGGGGCAACGCCCCGAGCGATCCGCCCGACGCGGAGAAGATCGCGGTCACGCCGGACACACCGTTCTGTGTCTACTCGGCGGCCAAGGGGATGGCGGCGACCGTGGTGCACATGCTCGTCGAGCGCGGCGTCTTCTCGCTCGACGACCGGGTGTGCGAATACATCCCCACGTTCACCAGTCACGGCAAGCACCGGATCACCATCCGGCACGTGATGACACACAGCGCGGGACTGCCCTTCCCCACCGGCCCCAGGCCGGACGTCACCCGCGCCGACGACCACGAATACGCGCAGCAGAAGCTGGGCGAGTTGCGGCCCCTCTACCGTCCGGGGCTGGTCCACATGTACCACGCGCTGACCTGGGGTCCGCTGGTCCGCGAGATCGTGTACGCGGCCACCGGCAAGGAGATTCGCGAGATCCTGGCCACCGAGATCCTCGACCCGCTCGACTTCCGCTGGACCAACTTCGGCGTCGCGAAAAAGGACGTCGGATTGGTCGCGCCCAGCCACGCCACCGGGCGAACGCTCCCGCCGGTGGTCGCCCAGATCTTCCGCAAGGCGATCGGCGGAACCGTGCACGAGATGATCCCGTACACCAACTCCGCGGCGTTTTTGACCACCATCATCCCGTCGTCCAACACGGTGTCGACCGCGCAGGAGATGTCGCGGTTCGCCGAGATATGGCGCCGCGGAGGCGAACTCGACGGCGTGCGGGTGATCAGTCCGGAGACCATGTACCACGCGGTGACCGAATGCCGTAGGCTGCGACCGGATTTCGCGGTCGGCCTGCAGCCGGCCCGCTGGGGCACCGGCTACATCCTGGGCACCAATCGGTGGGGCCCGTTCGGGCGCAACGCGCCGCACGCGTTCGGCAACCTGGGCCTGGTGAACATCGCGATCTGGGCCGACCCCGCGCGCGGACTGTCGGCCGGCGTGGTGAGCAGCGGCAAACCCGGGCGGGATCCCGAAGCCCGCCGGTACACCGCCCTGATGGACAGGATCACCGCCGAAATTCCGACCGGTTGATCACGACGGCAGTGGGAATACTGCCAGTCATGGCTACCTATCGAGTGCTCGACCCGAAGGGCGAGGTCGTCGCGACCAAGGACATCGAAAGCGCCGACGACGCACACGCGTGGTTCGTCGACAATAAGGCCGACAACAGCGAGCTCGGCTGGCGCATGGAAGTCCAGCACGACGGCGAGTGGCACTTCTTCGACGACAGCGAGGGCGATCGAAGCTAGGTGTTTGTCCCCGGGCTCGCGGGGCAACCAACAAGGCATGGACTCGCAACGCTTCCGCAAACTGCTGGACGCACCGGGGCCGTTCGCTTCGGTGTATTTCGACGACTCACACGACACCCATGACGCCGAGACTCAGCTCGAGCTGAAGTGGCGTGCCGTCAAGGAAGAGCTGGAGCGTCAGCGCGCCGGCACGACGGTGATCGGCCAGATCGAGGACGCGATCATGAACCTGCGACCGCCGATCGGTCGCAGCGGACGCGCGGTGATCGCCAGCGCCGACGGCGTGCTGATCAACGAGCACCTGGCCCGGCCCGCCGCCACCGACGTCGTCCGTGTTTCCGAATTGCCTTATCTGGTACCGATTCTCGAGCAGAGCTTCGATCACCCGGACTACGTGCTGGTGGTCGTCGACCACAGCGGTGCCGACATCACCACCCACATCGGCGGGACGCTGCGCACCGAGACGGTCGACGGCGGCGGCTACCCGGTGCACAAATCCGCCGGCGCGGAAACGGCCGGCTACGGCGACCCGCAGTTGCGCACCGAGGAGGCGGGCCGCAAGAACGTGCGCGCCGTCGCCGACCGCGTCGCCGAGCTCGCCGACGACAAGGCGATCGAGGTGATCTTCGTGGTGGGTGAGGTGCGCTCGCGTTCCGATCTGCTCGCCGCGCTGCCCGAACGTCTGCAGGACCGCGCGGTGGCACTCGAGATCGGGGCACGGCACAGCGGTCACGACTTCGGCGAGATCGAACACGCCATCGAGAGCGAATTCGTCAAGCGCCAGCTGCGCACGATTGACGATGCGGCACAACGCTTTACCGCCGAGATCGGGCGGCAGTCGGGGCTGGCGGCCGAGGGACTCGGCGCGGTCTGCTCAGCGCTGCGTCAGGGCGCGGTGGAGACCTTGATCATCGGCGACATCGGCGATGCGACCGTCGTCGCGGACGAGGGTTTGACGACGATCGCCCCCGACGAGAACGTGTTGTCCGAGCAGGGTGCGGCGCCCGCCAAGACGCTGCGGGCCGACGAGGCGCTGCCGGTGGCGGCGATTTCGGTCGGCGCCGCGCTGGTGCGCACCGACGAGCGGATCTCCCCGGCCGACGGCGTGGGCGCGGTGCTGCGCTACGCGCCGACGCTGCACCAGCGTGTCGACCGTTAAGAGCGGTGGCGGAGGGATTTGAACCCCCGGACGGTTTTAGCCGTCTCTCGCTTTCAAGGCGAGTGCATTAGGCCGCTCTGCCACGCCACCGCTGATTAGGGTAGCGGGACTCGGTAGCGTGGCCACCATGCGCGCCATCGTCGCCGAATCCGCCGACCAACTCTCCTGGCAGGAAGTGCCGGACGTCTCCGCCGGGCCGGGCGAGGTCCTGGTCAAGGTCGCCGCCGCCGGCGTGAACCGCGCCGACCTGCTGCAGGCCGCCGGCAAGTACCCGCCGCCGCCGGGCGCGAGCGAGATCATCGGCATGGAGGTGTCCGGCGTCATCGCCGAGACCGGCTCGGATGTCACGAATTGGTCTGTCGGACAAGAGGTTTGCGCGCTGCTCGCCGGGGGTGGATACGCCGAGTACGTCGCCGTCCCCGCCGGCCAGCTGCTGCCGATTCCGTCGGGCATCGGCCTGGTCGACGCGGCCGGGCTGCCCGAGGTGGCCTGCACCGTGTGGTCGAACCTGGTGCTGACCGCCCACCTGGGCGAAGGGCAGCTGCTGCTGATGCACGGCGGAGCCAGCGGCATCGGCACCCACGCCATCCAGATCGCCCGGGCGCTGGGTGCCCGAGTCGCGGTCACCGCCGGGTCGTCCGAAAAGCTGCAGACCTGCCGCGAACTGGGCGCCGAGATCACCATCAACTACCGCGAGGACGACTTCGTCGCACGGGTGCAGGAGTTCGGCGGCGCCGACGTGATCTTCGACATCATGGGTGCGTCCTATCTGGACCGCAACCTCGACGCCCTGGCCACCGACGGCCAGCTCGTCATCATCGGCATGCAGGGCGGCATCAAGGGCGAGCTCAACGTCGGCAAGCTGCTCGCCAAGCGGGCCCACGTCATCGGGACCACGCTGCGGGGCCGCCCGGTGAGCGGGCCGAACAGCAAGAGCGAGATCGTGCAGGCCGTGACGGCCAAGGTGTGGCCGATGATCGCCGACGGCCGGGTTCGCCCCATCATCGGCGAGCGGATCCCCATCGAGCAGGCGGGCACCGCGCACCAGAAGCTGGCGGATGGGGAGGTGCACGGCAAGGTCGTGCTGACGCTGCCGGCCTAGGGCCGGCGGATCAACCCAGGGATGCCAGCGCGCGCACCAACTGGTCGACCTCGGCGGTCGTCGAGTAGTGCGCCAGCCCGACGGTGACCGCGCCGCCGACGTCGTTGACGCCCAACACGTCGAGCGCGCGCGAACTTTCATTGGTGACGGCCAGAATCCCGTTGTCCGCCAACCGCTGCACCACCCGCTCGGCAGGCACGCCGTTCAAGGCGAAACTGACCACCGGGATCCGCACCTCCGGGCGGCCGATCACCATCACCAACGGCAGCGAGCGCAGCGACACCATCAGGTAGTCGTAGATCCGGTTCAGATACGAGGTGGCGGACTGCATCGACACCGCCAGGCGTTCGCGGCGGGTGCCGCGAGCGGATTCGTCGAGCGACGCCAGGTACTCGATGCTGGCCACCACCCCGGCCAGCAGACCGAACTGGTGCGCGCCGATCTCGAGGCGCGCCGGCCCGACGGCCTTGGGGTCCGGGGAGATGGAACTGAAGGAGTTGAGCAGCGCCGGGTCGCGGAACACGATCGCCCCGATCGGGGGACCACCCCAGGCCGCGGCGTTCACCGCCACCACGTCGGCGTCGGTTTCCTTCACGTCGAGCAGCCGGTAGGGCGCCGCGGCGGAATGGTCGACGACCACCAGGCCGCCGACGTCGTGCACCAGCTTGGTCATCGCCCGCAGGTCGGTGACCGTGCCCAGCGTCCCGGAGGCCGAGGCGACGGCGACCAGTCTGGTCGACTTCCCGATCAGCCCCTCCCACTGCCACGTCGGGAGCTCTCCGGTCTCGATGTCGATCTCGGCCCACTTGACCTTGGCGCCGTACCGGTGCGCGGCGCGCAGCCACGGGGCGATGTTGGCCTCGTCGTCCAGGCGGCTGACGATGACCTCGTAGCCCAGGCCGGCCCGCGACGACGACGCCTCGGCCAGCGCCGACAGCAAGATCGCCCGGTCGGCGCCCAGCACGACACCGGCGGGTTCGACGTTGAACAGATCGGCCACCGCGGCCCGTGCCGCCTCCAGCACGGCGGCGCTGCGCTGCGCGGACGGATGCGCGCCCACGGTGGTGGGGCCGGACCTGCGGAAGGCCGTCGACACCGTGGTCGCGACGGAATCGGGGACCAGCATCCCGCTCGGGGCGTCGAAGTGTACCCACCCGTCACCCAGCGACGGATGCAGTCCGCGCACCCGGGCGACGTCGTATGCCATGTGGGCCACCTTAAAGCTTCCGCTTTTCTGCGAAACTGTGACGGTAGCGGGTACCACACACGTTCCGGCCAGTTGGTGGCTTCCCGAGCCAAAGCACCCGGCCAGCCATACTAGTCGAGTGGGGCTCTGGTTCGGAACGCTCATTGCATTGTTTTTGCTGATAGCGCCCGGGGCGATCATCGCACGCATCAGTCAGTTGTCGTGGCCGGTGGCTGTCGCGGTCGGCCCGCCGCTGACCTACGGCGTGGTCGCGCTGGCCATTATTCCGTTTGGTGCCATCGGAATTCCGTGGAACGGCTGGACGGCGCTGGCCGCATTTGCCGTGGTGTGCGTGCTGATGATCGCGCTGCAACTGCTGCTAGCCCGCTTCCGGGACCGCGAAGCCGAAGCCCGCTCGGTCAGCCGCTGGCCCGCCATCGCGGTGGGGGCGGGCGTGCTGTTGGGTTCACTGCTGATCATGTGGGCCGCCTACCGTGGCCTGGCCACCCGCTGGCAGACCATCCCGAGCACCTGGGACGCCGTCTGGCACGCCAACGAGGTGCGATTCATCCTGGACACCGGCCAGGCGTCGTCCACGCACATGGGCGAGCTGCGCAACGTCGAGACCCATAAGACGCTGTACTACCCGTCGGTGTTCCACGCCCTGACCGCGGTGTTCTGCCAGCTGACCGGGGCGGCGCCCACCACCGGCTACACGCTGAGTTCGGTCGCCGCATCGATCTGGCTGTTTCCCACCAGCGCGGCGATGCTCACCTGGCACCTGCTGCGGCCGCGCGCCACGCAGTGGCGCTGCGCCGGGGCGGCGGCCACCGCGGCTGCGTTGTCGGCGTCGTTCACCGCCCTGCCCTACGTCGAGTTCGGCGTCGCCGCGATGCCCAACCTGGCGGCCTACGGGGTCGCGGTCCCGGCATTCGTCTTGATCGCCTCCACGCTGCGGCACCGCGACCGCATCCCGACAGCGGTGCTGGCCTGGGTGGGCGTCATGTCGGTGCACATCACCGGCGGGGTGATCGTGTTGTTGTTCCTGGTGGCCTGGTGGCTCATCGATGCGGTGTGGCATCCGGTGCGGGGCAGGCTGGCCGATCTCTCGGTCCTGGCCTGCGTTGCGGTGGTCTCCGGTCTGATCCTGTTGCCGCAGTTCATCAGCGTCCAAGGGCAGGAAGACATCATCGCGGGGCATTCCTTTCTGACCCACCTCAGCAAGAAGCGGGGAATCTTCGACGCCGTCTTCCAGCATTCGCGCCACCTCAACGACTTCCCGGTGCAGTACGGGCTGATCGCGGTGACGGCCGTCGGCGGGGTGATTTTTTTGATCAAGAAGATCTGGTGGCCGCTGGCCTTGTGGCTGGTGCTGGTCGTGGTCGACGTTGACGCCGGAAACCCGCTGGGCGGCCCGGTCGGCGCGGCGGCCGGAATGTTCGGCGAGTTCTTCTACAAGGATCCCCGCCGGATCTCGGCCGCCATCACCCTGCTGCTGGAGCCGATGGCCGGCGTCGCGGTGTTCGCGATAGTCGTGGGCGTCGTGGCCGGCGCCAAACGGTTCACCGGCCGGTTCAGGCAATTGCCCGCCCCGGTCTGGGTCTCGGCCACCGCGGTGCTGCTGGTAGCGACCACCGTGCTCACCGGGCGCCACTACCTGTATCGGCACCTGGTGTTGCTCGGCGACAAATACGACTCGGTGATGATCGACCAGCGCGACCTGATGGCCATGGCCTACCTGGCCAAGCTGCCCGGCGGGCACGACACCCTGATCGGCAACTCCAACGTCGACGGCACCGCGTGGATGTACGCGGTCGCCGACCTGCATCCGCTGTGGACGCACTACGACTTCCCGCAGCAGACCGGCCCGGGCTACTACCGCTACATCTTCTGGACCTCGGCCCGCAAAGGCGATTCCGATCCGCGGGTCCTCGAGGCGATCAAAGCGCTCAATATTCGGTACATCTACACCAGCACGCCGACTGTCCGCGGGTTCGCCGTACCCGAAGGACTAGTGTCACTGGATAAGTCGAAGTCGTGGGCGTTGATCTACGACAATGGCGGTGCCCGAATTTATGAATGGCGCGGAAACGGCACGACGCCACACTCATAGTCCAAAGGGGATGGTGAAGGATTGAGTACCCGCAACGATGACGACGACGTCGAAATCATCGGCGGCGTCGACCCGCGGATGATGGCGCTCTCCGACGACGATGCCGACGAGCGTTCCCTGACCGACCTGGTCGAGCAGCCGGCGAAGGTGATGCGCATCGGGACCATGATCAAGCAGCTGCTCGAGGAGGTGCGGGCCGCCCCGCTGGACGAGGCCAGCCGCAACCGGCTGCGCGAGATCCACGCGACCAGCATCCGCGAACTGGAAGAGGGCCTGGCGCCGGAACTGCGCGAGGAGCTGGACCGGCTCACCCTGCCCTTCAACGAGGACGCCGCGCCGTCCGACGCCGAATTGCGCATCGCCCAAGCGCAGTTGGTCGGCTGGCTGGAGGGTCTGTTCCACGGCATCCAGACCGCGCTGTTCGCCCAGCAGATGGCCGCCCGCGCGCAGCTGGAGAAGATGCGCCAGGGCGCGCTTCCCCCGGGCATCGGCAAGCCGGGCGGCGCGCCCGGGCACGGTCAGTACCTGTAAGCAGACGCGGCATCAATGGCGCCGGATTCTGGTCCTCACATCGAGACGCACAACGCGTGGGTGGAGTTTCCCATCTTCGACGCCAAGTCGCGCTCGTTGAAGAAGGCCTTCCTGGGCAAGGCCGGCGGCACGATCGGCCGCAACAGCTCCAACGTGGTGGTGGTGGAAGCGTTGCGCGACATCACCATGTCCCTCGAGCTCGGCGACCGGGTCGGACTGGTCGGCCACAACGGGGCGGGCAAATCGACTCTGCTGCGCCTACTTTCGGGTATCTACGAACCCACCCGGGGCTGGGCGACGGTCACCGGCCGGGTGGCGCCGGTTTTCGATCTCGGCGTGGGCATGGACCCCGAGATCTCCGGCTACGAGAACATCATCATTCGCGGCCTGTTCCTGGGCCAGACGCGAAAGCAGATGCTGTCCAAGGTCGATGAGATCGCCGAGTTCACCGAGCTGGGTGACTACCTATCGATGCCGCTGCGCACCTATTCCACCGGCATGCGCGTGCGGCTGGCGATGGGCGTGGTCACCAGCATCGACCCCGAGATCCTGCTGCTCGACGAGGGCATCGGCGCGGTGGACGCCGACTTCCTGAAGAAGGCGCAGTCGCGGTTGCAAAGCCTGGTGGAACGCTCCGGAATCCTGGTGTTCGCCAGCCATTCCAACGAATTCCTGGCCCGGTTGTGCAAGACGGCGATGTGGATCGACCACGGCGTCATCCGCATGTCCGGCGGCATCGAAGACGTGGTGCGCGCCTATGAAGGGGAGGACGCGGCCCGGCACGTCCGCGAGGTGCTGGAAGAGGACCAGCACGCGAATCGGGTCGAGACACCCCTGGCCCAAAGAGCATCCGGGGATGAGTGAGACCGTCTTCGCCGTCGTCGTCACCCACCGGCGCCCGGACGAGCTGGCCAAGTCGCTGGATGTGCTGAGCACGCAGACCCGGCTGCCCGATCACCTGATCGTGGTGGATAACGATTTTACCGACGAAGGGCCGGGCTCCGGCCGGGTCCGCGATCTTGTTGCCGGGCAACCGATCCCGACCACCTACCTGGGATCGCACCGAAACCTGGGCGGCGCGGGAGGATTCGCGCTGGGCATGCTGCACGCGTTGGCCCAGGGCGCCGATTGGGTGTGGCTGGCCGACGACGATGGGCGCCCGCAAGACTCGAACGTGCTCGCGACCCTGCTGGCCTGCGCCGAGAAGCACGGCCTGGCCGAGGTGTCGCCGATGGTCTGCAACTCCGACGACCCGCAGCGGCTGGCCTTCCCGTTGCGGCGGGGCCTGGTATGGCGAAGGCGCGCAAGCGATTTGCGCACCGAGGCGGGTCAGGACCTGCTGCCCGGGATCGCGTCGCTGTTCAACGGCGCCCTGTTCCGGGCCGCCACCCTGGACGCGGTCGGCGTCCCGGATCTGCGGCTGTTCATCCGCGGCGACGAGGTGGAGATGCACCGCCGGCTGGTTCGCTCCGGCCTGCCCTTCGGAACCTGCCTGGACACGATCTACCTGCACCCCTGCGGGTCCGATGAATTCCGCCCGATTCTGGGTGGCCGCATGCACACCCAGTATCCCGACAACCACACCAAGCGGTTCTACACCTACCGCAACCGCGGCTACCTGCTGTCGCAGCCCGGCCTGCGCAAGCTGCTGGTGCAGGAGTGGGTGCGATTCGGCTGGTTCTTTCTGGTGACCCGTCGCGACCCGCGCGGCCTGCTGGAATGGATCCGGTTGCGGCGCTTGGGACGTCGCGAGCAGTTCGGCAAGCACGATGCGGGAGGCCCCCGATGACGTTTCTCGACGCGGCGGCACAGTCGCGGACCTTCACCCGCGCCGGGGGCGATCTCGTCGACGGTTTCCGCCGGCACGAGCTGTGGCTGCACCTGGGCTGGCAGGACATCAAGCAGCGCTACCGCCGCTCGGTGCTGGGGCCGTTCTGGATCACCATCGCGACCGGAACCACCGCCGTGGCGATGGGCGGCCTGTACTCCAAGCTGTTTCATCTCGAGCTGTCGCTGCATCTGCCGTATGTGACGCTGGGGCTGATCATCTGGAATCTGATCAACGCCGCCATCCTGGAGGGCGCCGACGTCTTCGTCGCCAACGAGGGACTGATCAAGCAACTGCCGACGCCGCTGAGCGTGCACGTCTACCGGCTGGTGTGGCGGCAGATGATCCTGTTCGCGCACAACATCGTCATCTATGTCGTCATCGCGATGATCTTCCCCAAACCCTGGTCGTGGGCCGATCTTTCGGTGATCCCGGCGTTGGCGCTGATCGTGCTCAACTGCATCTGGGTGTCACTGTGTTTCGGCATCCTGGCGACCCGCTATCGCGACATCGGACCGCTGCTGTTCTCGATCGTGCAGTTGCTGTTCTTCATGACGCCGATCATCTGGAACGACGACACCCTGCGGCAGCAGGGCGCCGGACGGTGGTCGAAGATCGTCGAACTTAACCCGCTGCTGCACTACCTCGACATCGTTCGCGCCCCGCTGCTCGGGTCGCATCAGGAACTGCGGCACTGGGCCGTGGTGCTGGTGCTGACGGCCGTCGGGTGGATCCTGGCCGCCTTCGCGATGCGCCAGTACCGCGCCCGGGTGCCCTACTGGGTGTAGCCCGGCGGGCGTTCGGTCGAGGCCCCGCGCCGGCCTTGGTTGCCGGGGGGCCCTTGTTGGGTGGACAGTCGTGCTCAGACGAACGATGGAGGGCGCGCGATGGACATCGTGCCGTTGGGCCCGGGCTTTGCCGCGGAATTGCGCGGGGTGACCATCCACGAGGTTGCGGCGGCCGACGCCGCATACGCGGCGGTGCGCGCGGCGTTCGAGGAGCATTCGGTTCTGGTCTTTCGCGACCAGGACGTCACCGATGAAGCGCAACTCGCCTTTTCGCGCCGGTTCGGGCCGCTCGAGGTCACCAAACCGGGGTCGGTCGGTGCCGGAAGCAACCTCGTCGTGCTCAAGACGCTCGACGAGGAGGGCAACGTGGTGCCGGAGGATCATCGGCTCGCCCTGGAAAACAGGGCAAACCAGCTGTGGCACACCGACAGTTCGTTCAAGCGGGTGCCGGCGCTCGCGTCGGTGCTGTCGTCGCGCATCGTTCCGGCGCGGGGAGGCGAGACCGAATACGTCTCCACCCGGCTTGCATTCGAGCGCCTCGATCCCGCGCTGCAACGGCGGTTGGAGAACTCCTTCGCCTGGCACGAATACGCCTTCTCGCGCGCCAAGATCGCGCCCGACCTTGTCGGCCCGGCCGAACGGGCGGCGCTGCCGCCGCAATGCTGGCGCCTGGTGTGGAAGAACCCGGTCAACGGCCGCAAGGCGCTGTACATGGCCTCGCACACCTTCGCGATCGAGGGCATGGAGCGGACAGCGGCGCAGGAGCTGCTTGCCGAGCTGACCCGAGCGGCGACCACCCCCGGAGCGAGCTATCTGCACTCGTGGCGCACGGGCGACGTGGTGATGTGGGACAACCGCGCGGTCATGCACCGCGGCCGGCCGTGGCCGGCGCGGGAGCCGCGCCACATGGTGCGGAGCACCGTCGCCGCCGTGGCCGCCGACGGGGTCGACGCGATGCATGCGCCGCCGCGCCGGTGACGACTCACTCCGATTGATGGTGGCGGGTGCGTCGTCGTGGTGTCACACTGGAACGCCATCTCCAGCAACTGGGCGAAAGGTCCACCGACGTGAGCAAAAAGGTCCCATCAGCAGCGGACGCCGCGCGGAACAACCTGGAAGCGGAGCTGGACCGGCTACGGCAACGGCGCGAGCGGCTCGAGGCCGAGGTCAAGAACGACCGCGGCATGGTGGGCGACCACGGGGACGCGGCCGAGGCGATTCAGCGCGCCGAGGAACTGGTGGTGCTCACCGACCGGATCAGCGAGCTGGACCGGCGCCTGCGGACCGGGCCGTCGGATGCCGACGCGGCGGAGACGCTGCCCGGCGGCACCGAGGTGACGCTGCGGTTCGCCGACGGTGAAGTCGTCACAATGCACGTGATCTCCATCGTCGAGGAGACACCCGTCGGCCGGGAGGCCGAGACCTTGACCGCGCGCAGCCCCCTGGCCCAGGCCCTGGCCGGCCGCAAACCCGGCGACACGGTGACCTACTCGACGCCGCAGGGTGAGAATCAGGTCGAGCTGATCTCGGTCAAGCTGCCCCGCTAGCGCTTGCCGGGGAGCGCCCGCCGGCCCCGTTAGACTCCCCTCGATGGTTGCCCCGCTGCCCGATGCCGCGTCCGAAGACGTGCGCCCGCACTTGAGCCTGACGACGCAGGTCACCCGGTTCGTCGTCACCGGCGGCCTGGCGGGGATCGTGGACTTCGGGCTCTACCTGCTGCTGTGGAAGGTCCTGGGCGTCCAGGTTGACCTGTCCAAGGCCACCAGCTTCATCGTCGGCACCATTACGGCCTACCTGATCAACCGCCGCTGGACCTTCCAGGCGTCTCCCAGCACCGCCCGGTTCGTCGCGGTCATGGTTCTCTACGCCATCACCTTCGCGGTGCAGGTCGGCCTGAACCACGTGTGCCTGGCGCTTCTGCACTACCGCGGCTGGGCGCCGCTCGTCGCGTTCGTGATCGCGCAGGGCACCGCGACGGTGATCAACTTCGTCGTGCAGCGGGCCGTAATCTTCCGCATCCGCTGAGCCGCCTGCGGCAGGCGGTACCCTCTTTGACGATGTCGAGCACCGATCCCCCGACCAAGCCCGCCCAGCTGATGGGCTTCGGGCGCACCGCACCGTCGGTGGCCCAGGTGCTCGCGGCCCGCGATCCCGAGGTGATCGCCAAGGCGGTGGCCCGGGTGGCCGAGTCGGGCGATCCCAAGAGCCGGGGCGTGATCGCCCGCGGGCTGGGCCGGTCCTACGGCGACAACGCCCAAAACGGGGGCGGCCTGGTGATCGACATGACCGGGCTCAACCGCATCCACTCGATCAGCGCCGACACCCGATTGGTCGACGTCGACGCCGGCGTCAGCCTGGACCAGTTGATGAAGGCGGCGCTGCCGTTCGGGCTGTGGGTGCCGGTGCTGCCGGGAACGCGTCAGGTCACCGTCGGCGGCGCGATCGCCTGCGATATCCACGGCAAGAACCACCACAGCGCGGGCAGCTTCGGTAACCACGTCCGGTCGATGGACCTGCTCATGGCCGACGGCACCGTCCGCACCATCACCCCCACAGGGGACGATGCCGAGCTGTTCTGGGCGACCGTCGGCGGCAACGGCCTGACCGGGATCGTGCTGCGCGCCACCATCGCCATGACGCCGACCGAGACCGCCTACTTCATCGCCGACGGTGTCGCCACCCACGACCTCGACGAAACGGTCGCCGTTCACCTAGACGGCAGCGAGGCCAACTACACCTACTCCAGCGCCTGGTTCGACCTGATCAGTCCGCCGCCGAAGCTGGGCCGGGCCTCGGTCAGCCGGGGCAGCCTGGCCAAGCTCGATCAGCTGCCGAAGAAGCTGGCCAAAAACCCGCTGAAATTCGATGCGCCGCAGCTGTTGACGGTGCCGGACGTGTTCCCGATCAGTGCGATGAACAAGCTGTCGTTCATGGCGATCGGCGAGGTGTACTACCGGCTGGGCGGCACCTACAGCGGCAAGATTCAAAACCTCTCGCAGTTCTATCACATGCTCGACTTGGTCAGCGGCTGGAATAACGCTTACGGCCCAAGGGGTTTCGCGCAACACCAGTTCCTGGTTCCGCCGGACGCGATGAACGAGTTCAAGGCCATCATTCGCTGGATCCAGACCACCGGCCATTACTCGGCGCTGAACGTGTTCAAGCTCTTCGGGCCGGGCAACCGCGCACCGCTGAGTTTCCCGATGGCGGGCTGGAACGTCGCCATGGACTTCCCCAACAAGCCGGGGATCAACGAGTTCCTCAACGAACTCGACAGGCGCGTGCTGGAATTCGGCGGAAGGGTCTACACCGCCAAGGATTCCCGCGTGAGCGCCGAAACCTTCCACGCCATGTACCCGCGCATCGACGAATGGATCGCCGTGCGACGCAAGGTAGACCCCACGGGGGTGTTCGCCTCCGACATGGCCCGACGTTTGGAGCTGCTCTAAATGGTGCTCGATGCCGTGGGTAATCCGCAGACCATCCTGCTGCTCGGCGGTACCTCCGAGATCGGCCTTGCCATCTGCGAACGTTACCTGCAGAACGCGCACGCGCGGATCGTGTTGGCCGCCATGCCCAGCGACCCCGGCCGCGATGCCGCGGTGGCGCAGATGCAGGCCGCCGGCGCACGCTCGGTCGAGGTAATCGATTTCGAAGCCACCGACCCTGACACCCATCCGAAGATGATCGAGGCGGCCTTCGCCGGCGGAGATATAGACGTGGCCATCGTCGCGTTCGGCATCCTGGGGGACGCCGAGGAGCTGTGGCAGAACCAGCACAAAGCGGTGCAGGCCGTCGAAATCAACTACACCGCAGCGGTTTCGGTGGGAGTGCTGCTGGGCGAGAAGATGCGTGCCCAGGGCTTCGGCCAGATCATCGCGATGAGCTCGGCGGCCGGCGAGCGGGTGCGACGGTCCAATTTCGTCTACGGCTCCACCAAGGCCGGCCTGGACGGCTTCTACCTGGGTCTCGGAGAAGCGTTGCGCGAGTTCGGTGTCCGCGTCCTGGTGATCCGGCCCGGCCAGGTGCGCACCCGGATGAGTGCGCACGTCAAGGAAGCCCCGCTGACCGTCGACAAGGAGTATGTCGCCAACCTCGCGGTGACCGCGGCCGCCAAAGGTAAGGAATTGGTTTGGGCACCAGCAGCATTCCGTTATGTGATGATGGTGTTGCGACACGTCCCGCGTCCCATCTTCCGCAAGCTTCCCATCTGACCATGCGGAACGCGCTGGCCACCCTCGGCCAGATGGCTTTGGCGGTGCTGGTCGCGGTTGTCGTCGCGGTGGTCTCGCTGGTCGCCATCTCCCGGGTGCAGTGGCCGGCGTTCCCGTCCTCCAATCAACTGCACGCCCTGACCACCGTCGGCCAGGTGGGCTGCCTGGCCGGGCTGGTCGCCGTCGGCTGGGTGTGGCGGCGCTGCGCGCGCCCCCGCGGCCGGCTGCTGACCCAACTCGCCGGGCTGGTCTTCGTGTCGGCGTTCACCGTCGTGACGCTGGGCATGCCGCTGGGGGCGACCAAGCTGTACCTGTTCGGCATCTCCGTGGACCAGCAGTTCCGCACCGAGTACCTGACCCGCCTGGCGGACAGCCCCGCCCTGCGCGACATGACCTACCTCGGACTGCCGCCGTATTACCCGCCGGGCTGGTTCTGGATCGGCGGACGCGCCGCGGCGCTCGGCGGGTCGCCGGCCTGGGAGGTCTTCAAGCCGTGGGCCATCACCTCGATCACCATCGCCATCGCGGTCGCGCTGGTGTTGTGGTGGCGGATGGTCCGCTTCGAGTACGCGCTGATCGTCACCACCGCGACGGCCGCGGTGACGCTGGCCTACGGCTCCCCCGAGCCCTACTCGGCGATGATCACCATGCTGTTGCCGCCGATGCTGGTGCTGACCTGGTCGGGTCTGCGCGCCGGTGACCGGCCGGACGCGCCCGTCCGTGCGGGCTGGGCCGCGGTGATCGCCGCCGGGATGTTTCTGGGCTGGACCGCCACCTGGTACACGCTGCTGTCCGGATTCAGCGCGTTCACCATCGGGGCGATGGCCCTCTGGCTGGCCGGCGTGCGCTGGCAGCGGAACCGCAACACCGGCGGCGGGCTCAAGGCCGCCCTCGATCCGCTGCGCCGGTTGGCCGTCATCGCCGGCATCGCGGTGGCAATCGCGTGCACGACGTGGTTGCCGTTCGTGGTGCGAGCGGTGCACAGCCCGATCAGCAACTCCGGCAGTGCCATGCACTACCTGCCGGCCGACGGCGCCGAGCTGACATTCCCGATGCTGCAGTTCACGCTGCTGGGCGTCGTCTGCCTGATCGGCACCCTATGGCTGGTACTGCGGGCCCGATCGTCGGTGCGGGCGGGCGCGCTGGCCATCGGCGTGCTGGCGATCTATCTGTGGTCGCTGCTGTCGATGCTCACCACGCTGGCGCGTACCACCCTGTTGTCGTTCCGGCTGCAGCCGACCCTGAGTGTGTTGCTGGTCGCCGCCGGGGCGTTCGGTTTCCTCGAACTCGCCCAGGCGCTCGCCGCCGCGGGCCGCGACCGCAGTTGGGGCCGCGCCGTCGCCCCGGTGGCCGGCGCCATCGGCCTGGCCGCCTCCATCGCCTTCAGCCAGGACATCCCCGACGTGCTGCGGCCCGACCTCACCATCGCCTACACCGACACGGACGGGCACGGGCAGCGCGGCGACCGCCGACCGCCCAGCGCCGAGAAGTTCTACGCCACCATCGATCACGCCATCACGCAGGCGACCGGCAAACCCCGCGACCAGACCGTCGTGCTGACCGCCGACTACAGCTTCCTGTCCTTCTACCCCTATTGGGGATTTCAGGGCCTCACCTCGCACTACGCCAACCCGCTCGCACAATTCGACCTGCGGGCCGCGCAGATCAACAAGTGGTCCGATCTCAAGACCGCCGACGAGTTCATCCATGCCCTGGACACCTGCCCCTGGCCCCCGCCGACGGTTTTCCTGATGCGCCGCGGCGGAGGAGGCAACTACACGCTGCGGCTGGCCGAGGACGTCTACCCCAACCAGCCGAACGTGCGGCGGTATACCGTCGATCTGCGCGGAGCCCTGTTCGACAATCCGCGTTTCGTCGTCCACAGCGTCGGCCCATTTGTGCTGGCCATCCGCAAGCCCGGGACGTAACTGCTGATGAGCACCGACACCACGGCTCACACGGCCGAAGAACTACCATCTAGCTCCGTGAACGACACGGGAGCGAATCACCGGATCGCCCGGCTGGTCGCTTCCGTCGCCGGGCTGCTCGGGGTGCTGCTGGCGATCGCCACCCCGCTGCTTCCGGTCGACCAGACCACGGCCCAACTCAACTGGCCGCAGAACGGCACCTTCGGCAGCGTCGACGCGCCCCTGATCGGCTACGTCGCCACCGATTTGACCGTCACCGTCCCGTGCGAGGCCGCCGCCGGACTGGCCGGGCCGGGCAACGCCGGCAAGACGGTGTTGCTGTCGACGGTGCCCAAGCAGGCGCCGAAGGCCGTCGACCGGGGGCTGCTGATCGTGCGCGCCAACAACGACCTGGTGCTGGTGGTGCGCAACGTCCCGGTGGTGACCGCCCCGCTGAGCCAGGTGCTCAGCCCGGCCTGCCAGCGGCTGAACTTCACCGCGCATGCCGACCGGGTCACCGCCGAGTTCGTCGGTCTGACCCAGGGGCCCAACGCCGAGCATCCCGGCTCGCCGCTGCGCGGTGAGAAGAGCGGCTACGACTTCCGGCCCCAGATCGTCGGCGTCTTCACCGATCTGAGCGGGCCGGCGCCATCCGGCCTGAAGTTCTCGGCGACCATCGACACCCGCTACAGCAGCACTCCCACCCCGCTGAAGATGGCCGCGATGATCCTCGGGCTGGTGTTGACGGCCGCCGCGCTGATCGCGCTGCACATCCTCGACACCGCCGATGGGACCCGGCACCGCCGCTTCCTGCCCGCCCGCTGGTGGTCGGTCGGCGGTCTGGACACCCTGGTCATCGGCGTGCTGGTGTGGTGGCATTTCGTCGGCGCCAACACCTCCGACGACGGCTACATCCTGACCATGGCCCGCGTGTCCGAGCACGCCGGCTACATGGCCAACTACTACCGCTGGCTGGGCACCCCCGAGGCGCCGTTCGGCTGGTACTACGACCTGCTGGCGCTGTGGGCGCACGTGAGCACGACCAGCATCTGGATGCGGTTGCCCACCCTGGCGATGGCGCTGACGTGCTGGTGGGTGATCAGCCGTGAGGTCATGCCGCGGCTGGGCCACGCCGTCAAACAGAACCGCGCCGCGGCCTGGACGGCGGCCGGCATGTTCCTGGCGGTCTGGCTGCCGCTGGACAACGGCCTGCGCCCCGAGCCGATCATCGCGCTGGGCATCCTGCTGACCTGGTGCTCGGTGGAGCGCGCGGTGGCCACCAGCCGGCTGCTGCCGGTGGCGATCGCCTGCATCATCGGCGCGCTGACCCTGTTCTCCGGGCCGACGGGCATCGCCTCGATCGGCGCGCTATTGGTCGCGATCGGGCCGCTGCGGACCATCCTGCACCGCCGCTCCACGCGGTTCGGCGCGCTGCCGCTGATCGCGCCCCTGCTGGCCGCGGTCACCGTCACCGTCATCCTGATCTTCCGCGACCAGACGCTGACCGGTGAAATCCAGGCCACCATGCTCAAACGCGCCGTGGGGCCCAGCCTCAGCTGGTTCGACGAACACATCCGCTACGAGCGGCTGTTCATGGCCAGCCCCGACGGGTCGGTCGCCCGCCGCTTCGCCGTGCTGGCGCTGGTCCTCGCGCTCGGTATCACGGTCGCAATGTCGTTGCGCAAGGGGCGGATTCCGGGCACGGCCGCCGGGCCGAGCCGGCGCATCGTCGGGATCACCATCATCTCCTTCGTGGCGATGATGTTCACGCCGACCAAGTGGACCCACCACTTCGGGGTGTTCGCCGGGCTGGCCGGGCCGCTGGGCGCGCTGGCCGCGGTCGCGGTGACCGCCGCAGCGATGCGATCCCGGCGCAACCGCACGGTCTACGCCGCCGTGGTGCTGTTTTTGGTGGCCTTGTCGTTCGCCAGCGTCAACGGTTGGTGGTACGTCTCGAATTTCGGTGTGCCCTGGTCGAATGAGTTTCCGGCCTGGCATTACGCCTTCGCGACCGCCTTGCTCGGGTTGACCGTCGTGGTCCTGCTGCTGGCGGCGTGGTTCCACTTCGTCGCCCCGGACTCGAGCCGATTCGACGGGCCGCCCCAGACCCGCCTGGGCGCGCGGGCGGCCGGAATTGTGCAGTCCCCGTTGGCAATCGCGACCTGGGTGCTGGTGGTGTTCGAGGTGGCATCGCTGACCCTGGCGATGACCGACCAGTACCCGGCGTGGTCGGTCGGTCGCTCCAACCTGCAGGCCCTGACCGGGAAGTCATGCGGACTGGCCGAGGACGTGCTGGTGGAGCAGGACCCCAACGCGGGCATGCTGACGCCGGTGAACGGGTCGGTTGCCGACGCGCTGGGCGCGGGTCTGTCGGAAGCCTTCACGCCCAACGGAATTCCCGCCGACGTGCGCGCGGACCCGGTGATGGAACGCCCGGGGGACCGCAGCTTCGTCAACGACGAGGAGAAGACCGGCAGTAACCAGGCCGGTACCGAGGGCGGCACCACCCCCGCGCCGGGGATCAACGGTTCGTCGGCGCAGCTGCCGTTCAACCTCGACCCCGCGCGCACACCGGTGCTGGGCAGCTGGCGCTCGGGCATCCAGGTGCCCGCGCACCTGCGGTCCGGCTGGTACCGGCTGCCTTCCCGCGACAAGGCCGGGCCGCTGCTGGTGGTGAGCGCGGCCGGACGCTTCGACCCGCGCGAGGTGCAGGTGCAGTGGGCCACCGACGACCAGGCGACCGGCGGCCACCCCGGCGGCTCGTTCCAATTCTCGGACGTGGGCGCGTCGCCTGCCTGGCGCAACCTACGCCTGCCGATGTCGGCAATTCCGAATTCCGCCACCCAGATTCGATTGGTCGCCGACGACGAAGACCTGGCCCCGCAGCACTGGATCGCGCTGACCGCGCCGAGAACCCCGCAGCTGCGCACGCTGCAGGACGTGGTGGGCTCCACCGACCCGGTGTTCCTGGACTGGCTCGTCGGGCTGGCCTTCCCCTGCCAGCGACCCTTCGGCCACCAGAACGGCGTCGACGAGGCCCCGAGATGGCGCATCCTGCCCGACCGATTCGGCGCCGAGGCCAACTCCCCGGTGATGGACAACAACGGCGGCGGCCCGCTGGGCGTCACCGAGCTGTTGGCCAAGGCGACCACCATGGCCACCTACCTCAAGGACGACTGGTCCCGCGACTGGGGCTCGCTGCAACGGCTCTCGCCCTACTACCCCGACGCCGAACCCGCCCACCTGCTGCTGGGAACGGCCACACGCAGCGGCCTGTGGGGTCCGGCGCCGCTGAGACACTAAGGCGCACAACGAGTTCTGCCCCGCTTCCGGCCTACGGGAAGCGGGGCAGACTGCCAGGCGAGATCGAGGTCAGATCATGGCAGGGCGGCGTTGACCGGGTGCGTCAGCGTCCAGCCCGGGTTCAGGAAGTTGGCGGCGTAGTGGCGCACCGGGTGCAGGTGCCCGCTGTGCGGAACGTAGGGGCTTGCAGAGGCGACGGCCGGCATCAGCGACCCGGCGATCGACAAACCGATGGCGCCCAGCCCGACACCCGCGGCGACGCGGAGCTTGGAGACCTTCTTGGCCTTGGTGGCGCCGGCGATGTTGTCCTTCATGGTGATGATTCCTATCTGCCGTACTTTGCGTGTTTGCGTACTTTTCCTGGGACCGATCTTGCGGACCGGCACCACCAGGTTGCGACAGACGGCTTGCCAGATGGTTCAGAGATTCTTGCGGAATTCTTGCGTCCCCCGGTTGACCTGCGCCGCAACCCTTGAGGCTCGAAATCGATGGGTCTAGATTTACGGTTCGTGGCCGCTGCAGCCGGGGGCGGCCCGGACCGTTGATGGTGACCCGCGATGACTTCCGATCTGATGGGCATGGCCAGTGCCGAGCGCGCCGACCTCGCGGAATTCCTCGCCACGTTGACGCCGCAGGACTGGGAGGCGCCGACGCTGTGCACCCGCTGGAACGTCAAAGACGTTGTCGCGCATGTGATCAGCTATGACGATCTGGGCGCGCTGGGACTGCTCAGACGGTTCGCCAAAGGCTGGATCGTGCGGGCCAACCAGGTGGGCGTCGACGAATTCGCGGCCCTCACGCCGCAACAGCTGCTGGACTTCCTGCGCAGTCATCTCCAACCACGCGGTCTGCCAGCGGGTTTCGGCGGAATGATCGCCCTCGTCGACGGCACCGTCCACCACCAGGACATCCGCCGCGCGCTGGGGCGGCCGCGCGCGGTGCCACCCGATCGACTCGAGCGGATTCTTCCCCTGGTGCCCGGCAACCCTCGGCTCGGTGCGGGACGCCGGATCAGGGGCCTGAGACTGCGTGCCACCGATGTCTCGTGGACACACGGCGACGGGCCCGAGGTGACCGGCCCCGGCGAGGCACTCCTGCTGGCGATGACCGGTCGTCCGGCCGCCCTGGCCGACCTCGAGGGCCCCGGGCTGGCCACGCTGGCGGACCGGGTCCGCGGATAGCGTTCAGGCCGGGCGGATTTCGAAGACGAACTCCGAGTTGCCGATGCGGATGTGATCGCCGTCCTCCAGGGTGGTGCTGCGCCGCACGCGCCGGCCCCGCACCTGCACGCCGTTGGTGGACTTCATGTCGGTGATCAGGAAATCCGTTCCGGTGTCGATGATCACGGCATGGTGGCGGCTGACCTCGGTGTCGTCCAGCACAATCTCGTTGTCGTCCAGCCGTCCGATGCGGGTGGTCACGCCGTTGAGCGGATAGTGCCGGCCGGCCTTGTCACGCAACCGGGCGACGACGCGATCGTCGACCAGCGCCCCCGTCAACTCCGACCGCACGGCGCTCTGCTTGTGGGTGGCCATCACGGCCCGCCTGCCACCCCGCTTGGGTTGGTCGGGGCCCAGCGGCTCCTGGCGCAGGATGCGCTGTTGCAGCGCGTTCACCGTCGGGCCGGGATCGATGCCCAGCCCGTCGGCCAACGCCGTCTTCAAGCGCCGATACGCGCCGAGCGCATCCGACTGCCGCTCGGTGACGTAGTAGGCGGTGATCAGCTGCGCCCACAGCGGTTCGCGATAAGGATGCCGCGCGACAAGCGCTTCCAGCTCACCGATGACGCCATCGGCGCGCCCACAGGCGATCTCGGCTTCGGCGCGTGCGGTGTAGCTTGCCACCCGTTCCTCGAGCAGCATGCTGGCGAACGCGTCGACGAAGGCGAAATTGTGCAGGTCGTCGAGCACCGGCCCGCGCCACTCGCCCAGCGCCGCCGACAGGTGGCTGCTGGCTTCCTCGAAGCGGCCCAGGCTGGCGGCCTGGACACCCGCGGCCTTGTGGGCGCGGAAGCGTCCCAGATCGCAATCGGCGTCGGCGACGTTGAGCTGATAGCCCGGCGGGGCGCTGGCCAACACCCCGTTCGGGTTGGCCACCGCGCCGCGCAGCAGCCGGCGCAGCGTGGAGATGTAGGACTGGATGCTGGTGCGCGCCGCCGGTACCGGGGCCTCGCCCCACACGGCGTCGATCAACGCGTCGACGGACACCGGCCGGTTGCGGTGGACCAGGAGCATCGCGAGCACCGCCCGCTGTTTCGGGGCGCCCAGCGACAACGGCGTGCCGTTGGCCGTCATCGACAACGGTCCCAGGACGCCAAATCCCAGACCTGCGTTCGTCACGCGCTGTCAGCCTCCCGGGGTGTTCGGCGGCCGCACTCGAGGCCTCAGCCCCCCATTTTGAACGCATAGACGCAACGAATGCTGAATCGGCAGGCAGGTTTTGCTGTGATTCGCGCCCGGCCCTCCGGCGTGTGCGGTACGCCCTGGCCGACGATCACGCGGGGCGGCGCGGCCACGCGTCCTCATCGGACAAAGCCGCGTCGCTTACGATCGAGCCTCGTGCCCCACGACGGTAAAGAGCGATCGCAGCTGATCCCCCGGTCGGTGGCCGCCATCGCGGGCATCGTGGGCCTGCTGCTGTGCCTATCCGTCCCGCTGCTTCCGGTCAAACAGACCACCGCAACGGTGCTCTGGCCGCAGGGCAATACCGACGGGCACGTCAGCCAGATCACCGCGCCCCTGGTCTCGGGGGCACCCCGCGCGCTGGACATCTCCATTCCCTGCCCGGACATCGCCACCCTGCCCGCGGGCGGCGGCCTGGTGGTCTCGACCTTGCCGCCCGGCGGCATGGACGCCGGGAAGAACGGGCTGTTCGTGCGGGCCAGCACCGACGTGGTTGTGGTCGCGTTCCGCGACACCGTGGCCGCGGTCGCACAACGCTCGGCCGTGGCCGCCGGGGCCTGCAGCGTGCTGCACGTCTGGGCCAACGCCGGCGCGACCGGTGCCGACTTCGTCGGCATCCCCGGCGCCACCGGGGTGCTGTCACCCGAGAAGAAACCCCAGGTCGGCGGCATCTTCACCGACATGAAGGTGCCCCCGGGGCCGGGGCTTTCGGCCCGCATCGACATCGACACCCGGTTCATCACCGCGCCCACCGCCATCAAGGAAGTCGTGATGGTCCTGGGCGCCCTGGCGGTGCTGATGGCCATCGTCGCGCTCGCGGTGCTGGACCGTCGCAGCCGGGGCGGCAGCTTGATACTGAACTGGCGCTCCCCGATCGCCTGGCTCTCCCGGTACCGGCCCGGCACGCACCTGGCCAACTGGCGCCGGGTGGGAATCGCGACGTGGATCGCCGACGCCGGCGTGATCGCGACCCTGCTGCTGTGGCACGTCATCGGCGCGACCTCGTCGGATGACGGCTACAACCTGACCATCGCGCGCGTGGCCCCCGGCGCCGGCTACATCGCCGACTATTACCGCTACTTCGGCGCCACCGACGCGCCCTTCGACTGGTATCTCGGGGTCCTGGCGAAGATGGCCTCGGTGAGCACGGCCAGCGTGTGGATGCGGCTGCCCGCCACGGTGGCCGCGATCGCCTGCTGGCTGATCATCAGCCATTGGGTGCTGCGCCGGCTCGGACCGGGCCGCGGCGGCCTGGCGGCCAACCGGGTCGCGGTCTTCACCGCGGGTGCGGTGTTCGTGGCGGCGTGGCTGCCGTTCAACAACGGCCTGCGACCCGAACCGCTGATCGCCCTCGGCGTGCTGGTCACCTGGATGCTGGTGGAACGTGCGATCGCGCTGCGGCGGTTGGCGCCCGCGGCGGTGGCCATCGTCGTGGCGCTGCTGAGCGCGACGCTGGCGCCGCAGGGCCTGATCGCCGTCGCCGCGCTGCTGACCGGGGCGCGCGCCGTCGCCCAGACGATCCGGCGCCGCCGGGCGACCGACGGATTGTTGGCGCCGCTGGCGGTGCTGGCGGCCTCGGCGTCACTCATCCTCGTGGTGGTGTTCCGCAGCCAGACGCTGGCCACGGTCGCCGAATCGGCCCGCATCAAATACAAGGTCGGCCCGACCATCGCCTGGTACCAGGATTGGCTGCGCTACTACTTCCTCACGGTGGAATCCAACCCCGACGGGTCGATGGCCCGGCGATTCGCGGTGCTGGTGCTGCTGCTGTGCATGTTCGGGATGCTGGTCACCCTGCTGCGCCGCGGCCGGATCCCTGGCGTGGCCAGCGGCCCGGCCTGGCGGTTGATCGGCACCACCGCTTTCGGCCTGTTGCTGTTGACGTTCACCCCAACCAAGTGGGCGATCCAGTTCGGTGCGTTCGCCGGGCTGGCCGGGGCGCTGGGTGCGGTGACCGCCTTCGCCCTGTCGCGGATCGGCCTGCACAACCGCCGCAACCTGACGCTGTACGTCACGGCGCTGTTGTTCGTGCTGGCCGTGGCAACCTCGGGCATCAACGGCTGGTTCTACGTCGGCAACTACGGGGTGCCGTGGTACGACATCCAGCCGGTCGTCGCCAGCCACCCGGTGACGTCGATGTTTTTGGCGCTGTCCATCGCGACCGGCCTGCTGGCCGCCTGGCAGCACTTCCGGATGGACTACGCCGGGCACACCGAGGTCAAGGACAACCGGCGCAACCGGGTGCTGGCGTCAACGCCGCTGCTGGTGGTCGCGACCATCATGGTCGTCGGCGAAGTCGCCTCGCTGACCAAGGGCGCGGTGTTCCGCTACCCGCTCTACACCACCGGCAAGGCCAACCTCGCCGCGATCACCTCGGGGCTGTCGAAGACCAGCTGCGCGATGGCCGACGACGTGCTGGTCGAGCCCGACCCCAATGCGGGCATGCTGCAGCCGGCGCCCGGGCAGACGTTCGGGCCGGACGGCCCGCTGGGTGGTGTCAACCCGGTCGGCTTCAAACCCGACGGCGTGGGCGACGACCTGAGGTCGTACCCGGTGGTGACCAAGCCGGGCGTGGTGAATTCCACCGGGTCGCCCAACAAACCCAATGCCACCATGACCGACTCCGCGGGCACGGCCGGCGGGCGAGGCCCGGTCGGGGTCAACGGGTCGCATGCCGCGCTGCCGTTCGGGCTGGACCCCGCCCGCACCCCGGTGATGGGCAGCTACGGCGAGAATTCGCTGGCCGCCACCGCGACCTCGGCGTGGTACCAGCTGCCGCCGCGTAGCCCGGACCGGCCGATCGTCGTGGTGACGGCGGCCGGTGCCATCTGGTCGTACAAAGAGGACGGCACCTTCACCTATGGGCAGCAGCTGAAACTGCAGTGGGGTGTCGCCCGTCCCGACGGCACCACCCTGCCGCTGGCAGAGGTGTATCCGATCGACATCGGGCCGGAGCCGGCGTGGCGCAACCTGCGGTTCCCGCTGACCTGGGCGCCACCGGAGGCGAACGTGGCCCGCATCGTCGCCTACGACCCGAACCTGAGCTCGGATCAGTGGTTCGCGGTCACGCCGCCGCGGGTGCCGGTGCTGCAGACCCTGCAGCAGTTGATGGGATCGCACACGCCCGTGCTGATGGACATCGCCACGGCGGCGAACTTCCCGTGCCAGCGTCCGTTCTCCGAACACCTTGGCGTTGCGGAACTTCCGCAGTACCGCATCCTGCCCGACCACAAGCAGACGGCGGCGTCGTCGAACGGGTGGGAGGCCAGCGAGGACGGGGGCCCGTTCCTGTTCACTCAGGCGATGCTTCGTACCTCGACGATCGCGACGTACCTGCGTGGCGACTGGCATCGGGACTGGGGATCGGTGGAGCAGTACTTCCGGTTGGTGCCGGCTGATCAGGCGCCGGACGCCACAATCGAACAGGGTGTGATGACAGTGCACGGCTGGAGCCGGCAGGGACCGATTCGGGCACTGCCATGAGCGATCGCAAGGGCGGCGAAGCCGGGCGCAGCGGGTCGCGAACCGACCAGCAAATGAGCGTCAAGACCCTCGACAACCGCGCGGGCAAAACGGCACCCCGCCAAGACGTGCGCGTGACGCGGTGGGTCGCGACGATCGCCGGGCTGATCGGTTTCATCCTGTCGATCGCGACGCCGCTGCTGCCCGTCGTGCAGACCACCGCGACGCTGAACTGGCCGCAGAACGGCCAGCTGAACAGCGTTACCGCACCGCTGATTTCGCTCACCCCGGTCGACGTGAAGGTAACCGTGCCGTGCTCGGTGGTGCGCGGCCTGCCACCGGAGGGCGGGGTCGTGCTCAGCACGGCGCCCAAGAAGGGCAAGGACGCCGCGCTCAACGCGTTGTTCGTGGTGGGCAACGGCAAGCGCGTCGACGTCACCGACCGCAACGTGGTGATCGCCAGCGCGGCCCGCGACCAGGTGGAGTCCCCACAGTGTCAGCGCATCGAAATCACCTCGACGAAGGCGGGCGCTTTCGCCACGTTCGTCGGGCTGACCGATCCGGCGGGCAAGCCGCTCGGCGGCGGCTTCCCCGACCCGAACCTGCGGCCGCAGATCGTCGGGGTGTTCACCGACCTGAGCGGCCCGGCCCCGGCGGGTCTGCAGCTCTCGGCGACCATCGACACCCGATTCTCCACCACCCCAACGACTTTGAAACTGGCCGCGATGGTGCTGGCCATCGTGTCCACCATCGTCGCGCTGATCGCCTTGTGGCGCCTCGACCAGCTGGACGGTCACCGGATGCGCCGGCTCATTCCGGCGAACTGGCGCACGTTCACCCTGGCCGACGTCACGGTGATCTCCGGCTTCGTGCTGTGGCATGTGATCGGGGCGAACTCGTCGGACGACGGCTACATCCTGGGCATGGCCCGCGTGGCCGACCGCGCCGGCTACATGTCGAACTACTTCCGCTGGTTCGGTAGCCCCGAGGACCCCTTCGGCTGGTACTACAACCTGCTGGCACTGATGACCCACGTCACCGACGCCAGCCTGTGGATGCGGTTGCCGGACTTGATCGCCGGCATCGTGTGCTGGCTGCTGCTCTCGCGGGAGGTGCTACCCCGGCTGGGGCCCGCCGTGGCCGCGAGCAAGGCGGCGAATTGGGCGGCGGGCATGGTGCTGTTGACGGCGTGGATGCCGTTCGACAACGGCCTGCGCCCCGAGCCGATCATCGCCGTCGGTTCGCTGATCACCTACGTGTTGATCGAGCGCTCCATGCGCTACAGCCGGCTGACGCCCGCCGCGCTGGCCGTCATCACCGCGGCCTTCACCCTCGGCGTTCAGCCCACCGGGTTGATCGCGGTGGCAGCGCTGGTCGCCGGTGGCCGTCCGATCCTGCGGATTCTGGTGAAACGCCATCGCCTGGTCGGCACCTGGCCGCTGGTGGCGCCGATGTTGGCCGCCGGCACGGTCATCCTGACCGTGGTGTTCGCCGATCAGACGCTGTCAACGGTGTTGGAAGCCACCAGGATTCGCACCTCGATCGGCCCCAGCCAGGCCTGGTACACCGAGAACCTGCGCTACTACTACCTGATCCTGCCCACCGTCGACGGCTCGCTGTCGCGCCGCTTCGGCTTCCTGATCGCCGCGCTGTGCCTCTTCACCGCGGTCTTCATCATGTTGCGGCGCAAGCGAATTCCCGGAGTTGCGCGCGGGCCGGCCTGGCGGCTGATGGGCGTCATCTTCGGCACCATGTTCTTCCTGATGTTCACCCCCACCAAGTGGGTGCACCACTTCGGGCTGTTCGCCGCGGTGGGAGCGGCGATGGCCGCGCTGACCACGGTGCTGGTGTCGCACGAGAGCTTGCGCTGGTCGCGTAACCGCATGGCCTTCCTGGCGGCGCTGCTGTTCGTGCTGGCGCTGTGTTTCGCCACCACCAACGGCTGGTGGTACGTGTCGAGCTTCGGTGTCCCGTTCAACAACGTGATGCCGAGGATCCACGGAATCAGCATCAGCACTGTCTTTTTCGCGCTGTTCGTGATCGTCGCGCTGTACGCGGCGTACCTGCACTTCGCGCCCAGGGACCGCGGCGAAGGGCGACTCGCACGGGCGCTGACCGCCGCGCCCATCCCCCTCGCGGCGGGCTTCATGGCGCTGGTGTTCATCGCCTCGATGGTGGCCGGCATCGTGCGCCAGTACCCCACCTACTCCAACGCCTGGGACAACCTGCGGGAGTTCAGCGGCGGCTGCGGGCTGGCCGACGACGTGCTCGTCGAGCCCGACAGCAATGCCGGCTTCATGGTGCCTTACCGAACAGGAGAGCCGGACAATTACGGCCCGCTGGGCCCGTTGGGCGGGGTCAGCCCGACGGGATTCACGCCCAACGGCGTACCGGACCGGACCCTGGCCGAGTCGATCAAGGAGACGGAGGTGCCGCAGCCCGGCACCGACTACGACTGGGATGCGCCGACCAAGCTGAAGGCCCCGGGCGTCAACGGCTCGACGGTCCCGCTGCCCTATGGCCTCGACCCCAGCCGGGTGCCGCTGGCCGGCAGCTACACCACCGGCGCGCAGCAGCAGAGCCGGCTCACCTCGGCGTGGTACCAGCTGCCGAAGCCCGACGACGGACACCCACTGGTCGTGGTGACCGCCGCGGGCACTATCGCCGGCAACAGCATCCTGCACGGCCACACGAGCGGGCAGACGGTGGAGCTGGAATTCGGCAGGCCCGGCCCCGGCGGCGCGGTGCAGCCGGCCGGCCGGCTGGTGCCCTACGACCTGTACGGCGAGCAGCCGAAGGTGTGGCGCAACCTGCGCTTCGCGCGTTCCCAGATGCCCGCCGACGCGGTCGCGGTGCGGGTGGTCGCCGAGGACCTGTCCCTGACGCCGGACGACTGGATCGCGCTGACCCCGCCGCGGGTGCCGGAGCTGCGTTCCCTGCAGGAGTACATCGGTTCGAAGCGGCCGGTGCTGATGGACTGGGCGGTCGGGCTGGCGTTCCCGTGCCAGCATCCGATGCTGCATTCCAACGGCGTCACCGAGATCCCGGAGTTCCGCATCACCCCGGACTACAACGCCAAGAAGCAGGACACCGACACCTGGCAGGACGGCGTCAACGGCGGCCTGCTGGGCATCACCGACCTGCTGCTGCGGGCCCACGTCATGTCGACGTACCTGTCCCATGACTGGGGCCGCGACTGGGGATCGCTGCGCAAGTTCGACACCATCGCCGACGCGACCCCGGCGCAGCTCGACCTGGGCACCGCCACCCGCACCGGTTGGTGGTCGCCCGGACCGATCCGCATCAAGCCGTAGCGCGCACGTGTGCAATTTGCGCCGTCATTATTCACCGGTGCAATAACGCGCTGAATTAACGGCGGAGTAATTACCGGTCAGGGGTTTAATTCCGCCATTTTCGGGTTAATACTTTTCCGCTGTGATCCATTTCACATGACAGAAAAGGATAGCCCCGATGCACGCGCTGACACGCCTGGGAACCCGCGTGGCCGCGGCCACGCTCTTGATCGCGCCCACCGCGAGTCTGGCCATCGGGCGGGCGGCCGCCGAGGGCGGCGGCACGACGGTCGTTTTCGACAACTACCTGCGGAGATGCGACTTCAGCAAGGTCAGCACCGCCCCCAAGGTGCCCAGCCCGATGCTCGGCACCGGTTCGGCCATCGTCCGGGCCAGCGGGTCTCGGGCCGTCGCCGAGGTCCATCTCGTCGATGGGCCCGAGCCCGGCATGCATTTCGACGTCGGCCTTATCGAAGAACCCCGACCGTCGTCGTCCACCTGCGGGCCGGGCGACCCGGGGACCGCCTTTACCGGCATGGATCTCGACGGCGCGGGAAACGGTACGGCCACGGTTGCCGACACCATTCGGCCGGGTACCACCGGTGTGTGGGTGATTATCGAGCGGGCGAATGCAAACTCGCAGAACCCGGCGGAGTTCTACACGTCGGAGTTCGTGGTGCCGGTCGGGTCGTAGCCGCCCGCACACCGCCTCTGGCAACGACCGCGAGAAACAGGGACTTCGGTCCCTATCTTGTCGCTCACGTCAACTGCTGCGATGGAGGTATCGACGAGACCTCGGTGAAAGGGAGCGGTGACGGCGTCATCCGGGGAGGCAAGCCAGCAACCGATCGCGCCGGACGAACCCACCGGCGACATCGGTTCGGTGCTGCGTGCCGACATCCGCGACGAGATAGACACATCGTCGGCCGTCGCCGAAGCCGCGGCGACGCTGGCCCGCGGCTCGGCCATGCTCGTGGTGAAGCGGGGTCCCAACGTCGGAGCGAAATTCGTGTTGAACGAACCGGTGATGAACGCCGGGCGCCACCCCGCCAGCGACATCTTTCTCGATGACATCACGGTCAGCCGCAGGCATGCCGAATTCCGTAGCGAGGGCGGCGAATTCCGCGTGATCGATCTCGGCAGCCTCAACGGTACCTATCTCAACCGCGGCGCCATCGACTCCGCGGTGCTGACGAACGGCGACGTGCTCCAGATCGGCAATTTCCGCCTGGTTTTCCTGACCGCGGTGTGACGGGCGATGCGAGCGCGCAGCAGTCGACCCGAGCCGACCTGATGGACGCACGCCGTTTGCGCTTCGGCAGTGCGAGTAAAACCGTTACTAATGTGTCGAAATAGACCGCTCGCCGGGCCCATGGCGGTGTACTTTTCGCCCAATTCGCTTGCGGCCCAGCATATTTGACGGCCAGCCGATGTACGGCACAGACTGGGCGGCCGCGATGGGACCGGTCGTGACGTTTGATCAATTGAGCCGCCACTGCCGCCGAGGCGCGACTGTTGTTGCTTGTCGGCGACTTTTCTTCCATGCCGCCACCGTGGGCGGCTGAATCGCTTAGCGTGGAGGCACCGGATACCAGCAGCCGAGGGTAGGAGACGACGCCGGTGAATGCCGAAGGACACGGCCGCGCTATGGGCGATCCACTCGACGTCGGACCGGCGCGCTCAGATGTGGGCGGCGACGGGCAGCGGGGGGCGCGGCTGACTCGGGACGCGATCCTGGATACCGCGATCGCGCTGATTGACCGTGACGGTCTACCGCAGCTGACGATGCGCCGCTTGGGGGCGGCCTGTGGGGTAGAGGCGATGTCGCTGTATCGCCATGTGCACAGTCGTGGTGATTTGTTGACCGGGATCGTCGATCACATTGTTGACCGGCTGCACGCCGATCAGTTGGCGGCACGGCGCCAGGAGGACGGCTGGCAAGACTATCTGCTGCGTCTGGCCCAGGGGGTGCGCCAGGTGGCCCTCGATCACCCCGAAGTGTTCCCGTTGTTGGCCACGCAGGCGCCCGAGGCGCCCTGGGTGCGTCCGCCGCTGCGCAGTCTGCGCTGGATGGAGAGCTTCCTCGACACGTTGCTCGCCTACGGTTTCAGCGACACCGCAGCGGTGGCCGCCTACCGCACCTACACCACGTTCTTGTTGGGTCAACTGCTGCTGGAAGTACATGCCCAAGGCGCCGAGCTGCACCCCGATCAAGCCCTCCTCGAAGAATCGGCGGCCTCGACGCAGAGGTTGGCGGGCTATCCGCATCTGCAGCGGCTCCAACCGATGCTGTCGCAAGACCACAGCACCGCGGAGTTCGAAGAAGATCTCGAAGCGCTCCTAGACCGCCTCGAACTGTTGCTGGCTCGCCGATAGCCGTTTCTGTGCTGCGGTTTACAACGTAAGCCCGCTGCGTTTACGCTGTAAGCGGCACCGTGCGGCGCTTGTGAGTGGCGGGCAGCGGTTCCGGTGTTCAGCGGCCAAAAAGTGTGCTGCCGTTTCCCGTTTCGCGTCGAAACAATCAGGGGGCTATCGCCGTGCGTGCACATCGAGTGGCCGGGTTCGTCAGTGTCGGGTTGGTGCTGGCGTGGGCGCTGCCGGTCAGCTGGATAAGTGCGGCGGTCGCCGCGGACTGTCCCGATGTGCAGGTGGTGTTCGCCCGCGGTACTGGGGAACCGCCGGGGGTCGGCCCGACCGGACAAGCCTTCGTCGACAATCTGCGCTCGCGGGTTGGAGCGGCATCGTTGGACGTGTATCCGGTCAACTACCCGGCCAGCGACCAGTGGGACACCGGTGTGGACGGGATCCGAGACGCCGGCGCTCATGTGGTCTCCACCGCGCGTGACTGTCCACGTACCAAAATGGTGCTCGGCGGCTACTCCCAGGGCGCCGCGGTGATGGGCTTCGTTACCTCTGCGGCAGTACCCGATGGGGTGGATCCGGCCACCGTGCCCAAACCGCTGGCCCCACAAGTGGCCGATCACGTCGCCGCGGTCGTGCTGTTCGGCATGCCCAACGTGCGGGCCATGAACTTCCTCGGTGAACCACCGGTGGTCATCGGCCCGACCTACGTGGCCAAGACTGTCAAGGTGTGCGTTGCCGAGGACCCGGTGTGCTCGGACGGGCTGAACTTCGCCGCCCACAACGCTTACGCCGATGACGGCAGCATGATCGACCAAGGGGCGGCGTTCGCCGCCGCCCATCTGGGGCAGAGCAACAGCCGCGCCCAGGCACCCAGCCCCGCAGGACCGCCCCCCGCGCCCGGCGAGTGGTCCCAACCCGCTGGCCCCCAGGGCACGGGCTAGGCACCGTGGTCGACGTCGACAGCGGCATCGGGGCCCCTGCGCGCGGCCTCCAAACACCGCGGTATGCCCTCGCCGCCGCCGAGCCCATCACGCAGGATCGTGTGATGAGCCAAACCCCCGCGGCGCTCACCTCGTCCGCTGGCCTGGTCCCATTCACGCACGTGGGTTGGGGATTCGGCCACCGCGAACAGTTTTGGGCCCAGGCCGCGCAGTACATTCTCGAAGGGCTTGGCCACAACCAGCGGATCGAATTCGTGGCCGACGGCAGCCGCGAGCAACTGCACGCCGAATTGGCCAACCTGCCTGGCTTGAGTGAGCGGATCCGGGTCAGCGGTATCGGGGTGACGCCGATAGCGCAGTTCTACGGTGTGCTCCCCGGTACGCAGGTGATGGACCCGGGGCTGGCCGTAGCGACCTGCGTCGCTGCTGTCGACAAGGCGACCGAGGACGGCTACTCCGGTCTTCGGGTGGTCGTGGATGCCACCGCGCTCGCGCGTGCGCATCGTCAGCGAGATGCGTTGGCGCGCTTCGAGTTCCTCGTCAGCCAACAGATGGCGGTGCTGCCGTTTTCGTCGCTGTGCGCCTATGACCGCGGCCAACTCGGCGACGCCGGCGCCGAGGAACTGATCTGCCTGCACCCCCAGGCCGGCCCGCAGCCGCCCCGTTTGCGCTTTCACCCCGTACCCGGGGGCTCGTTCGCGCTCAGTGGCGACATCGACGCCGCCAGTGACGCGCTGTATACCGCTACGCTGCACCGCATCTGGTCGCTGACCGACGATGACCCCGTGACCATCGACGCTTCGGACCTGGAATTCATCACGCACCGGCAGCTGTGCACCCTCGACGACTGCGCGCGCACCGACGGCCGACGCGTCATCGTGCGCACCCACCAACCGATCCCCGCTCGGCTCGCCGGCCTGCTCAACCTCAGCAACGTCGATGTGGCTGCACTGCCACAAGCCGATGCGAACACTGAACCCACCCCGCAACCACTCGAAAGACCACACCTGACGTTCTCCACAGCGCTTAACCAACATGCCTGACAACGGCGAAATCCAGGCCCAGCCAGGGCTATCACCGCAAGGCGTCGAGCCGGCGACGGTGTTTAGCGCCATTGCCGACATCGTTTACCAGGGCTCCACCGCCGAGGAAATCTACGCCGCGATTTGCGTGGCGGCCACCTTGATGGTGCCCGGTTGCGACCACGCCAGCGTGATGCTGCGCGGAAATGACATCGCTACGACGGTGGCGGCCACCGATGCCGTCGCCCGCACGGTCGACAAACTCGAGCAGTCCCTCAATGAGGGCCCCTGCCTGGATGCGATTGCCGCCGAAACCCCCCAAATCGATCCCGATCTCACCGTGGGCAGCCAGTGGCCCACGTTGGCGTCCCGCGTCATCACCGAAACACCGGTGCGCGGCATCATGGGCTTTCGACTGCTCGTCAGCCACCGCAAGGTCGGCGCCCTGAACTTGATGGCCGATCAACCCGACGGCTTTGACGCCACCTCCGTAGAGCGCGCGGTCCTGTTGGCCGCGTTCGCCGGCGTGGCCGCCAACGCGGTCGCCAATGGCGAGGACGCGGCCACTCTGCACCGCGGCCTGCTCAGCAACCGCGAAATCGGCAAAGCCATCGGCATGCTCATGACGCTCAATAACATTGCCGAAGAACAAGCCTTTGATCTGCTGCGACGCATCTCCCAAGAAACCCACGTCAAACTTGCCGACATCGCCGTACAGATCGTGCAGCGCCACAACCGGCCATCGACACAACCTTAGAACCATTGAAGCGTCGGGCTCCGTCGGGCGCGACGTGCAGCCTGTTCTTGAGCTGGTTGTGGTCGAACGCTTCTCGAGTGATGAGCCCTGTGGTGTCGGTTGCGTTATCTCTAAAGTGACTGCGACACAACATTTTTTGTTGCGCATCGACCGGATGCGCAATGTGTCGTAGTGTTGATTAGGCTGGCGGCCTGCCGGTGTGCTGCCCCGGAAGGAAAGGGGTGTGAGTTTATGTACGCGCGCTCCACCACCATCGAGGCGCGACCGTCGGCTATCGATACAGGCATCGCATTTGTTCGCACCACGGTCGTACCGGCACTCCAACACATGGATGGGTGTATCGGCCTGTCGCTGCTAGTCGACCGCAGGACAGGCAGATGCATAGCGACAAGCTCGTGGGAGACCGACAAAGCGATGCACGCGAGTGGCGAGCAGGTACTGCCGCTGCAACACCGGGCCGCCGAAGTATTCGGCGGCAGCGTGGCCGTCGACCGATGGGAAATAGCGTTCTTGCATCGTGATCACCGTGCCGATGCGGGTGCCTGCGTACGGGCGATCTGGTTTACGGCACAGCCCGCTCAGTTCGATCGAGTCATTCAGTTCTATCGAGAGTCGGGACTGCACGCTATGGAGGCGTTCAGTGGGTTCTGCAGCACCAGCCTGATGATCGACCGCGTGTCGTATCGCGGCGTGTCGTCATCGACATTTCAGAGCCTTGGCGCAATGCAGCGAAGCCGCGATCAGGCAGGGTCCCTCATGGGCGGGGAGCTTCACGACCTCGGCGCCGACCAGCATGACGTCGGCGAATTCGACTTAGCGATAGCGGGTTTGCGGGTACCCGAGGTCGTCTGAGCGGCAGCCGAAGCGACAATCGCCGGCGGCGCCCGCTGCGCGCTACTGCGTGACGATCGGCTCGGCGCGTAGCGTCTGACTCATGAGCGACTACGCCGTAGAGGCCGTGGACCGGCTGCCGTTTTCCACCGACGAGAAATCGCAGCGCTACGCGACGGAGAACTACCGCGGGGCGGTGGGGCTCAATTGGTACCTCACCGACCCCACGCTGCAGTTCACCATGGCCTACTACCTCGAGCCCGAGGAACTCAAGCTGGCCGAACGCCACCTGACGCGCATCGGTGAACTGATGGGCGGCCCGGTGGCGCAGTGGGCCGAGGAGACGGATCGCAATCCCCCGCGGCTGCGGCGCTACGACCGGTGGGGCCACGACATCAGCGAGGTGGTCATGCCGACCTCCTTCACCCAGTCCAAGCGGGCGGTCCTGGACGCCCAGCAGGCCCTGCGAACCGAGGCCCGCGAGGCGAAGATGAGCTCGTCGTTCACCATGTTCGCGTCGAATTACCTGCTCAACCAAGCCGATATCGGGATGGGTTGCGCGTTGGGCACCGGCGGCGGCATGGTCCAGTCGCTGGTGGCCGCCTACGCGCCGCCCGATGTGGCCGAACACGTGCTGGCCAAGTTCGCCTCCGGCGAGTGGGCCGGCGAGACGGCGCAGCTGCTGACCGAACGCACCGGCGGCTCGGATCTGGGCGCGCTGGAGACCACCGCGACCCGGCGCGGGGACGCGTGGGTGTTGAACGGCTTCAAGTGGTTCGCGTCCAACTGCGCCGGAGAGGCGTTCGTCGTCCTCGCGAAACCCGAAGGCGCACCGGACTCTTCGCGCGGCGTCGCCAACTTCCTGGTGCTGCGCACCCGCCGCGATGGCTCGCGCAACGGGGTGCGGGTCCGGCGGCTGAAGGACAAGCTGGGCACCCGCTCGGTGGCCTCGGGTGAGGTCGAATTCGTTGATGCCGAAGCCTTTTTGCTGTCCGGCGAACCCACCGACGCCGCCGCGGGGCCGTCGGACGGCAAGGGGCTGGGACGCATGATGGAGCTGACCAACGCCGCGCGCCTGGGCATCGCATTGTTCGCGCTCGGCAACGCGCGGCGCGCCCTGGTCGAATCGCTGTGCTATGCCCGGCAGCGCCGGGCGTTCGGCGGCGCGCTCATCGACAAGCCGCTGATGCGGCGCAAACTCGCGGAGCTGATCGTCGACGTCGAGGCCGCGCAGGCGCTGGTGTTCGACGGGACCGGCGCCACCAACCATCGTCAGCCCCGCAGCATGCGGCAACGGATCGCGGTGCCGGTCACCAAGCTCCGGGTGTGCCGGCTGGGGATCACCGCGGCCTCGGATGCGATCGAAATCCACGGCGGCAACGGCTATATCGAGACCTGGCCGGTGGCGCGGCTGCTGCGCGACGCTCAGGTGAACACCATCTGGGAAGGGCCGGACAACATTCTGTGTCTGGATGTGCGGCGCGGGATCGAGCAGACCCGCGCGCACGAGACGCTGCTGGCGCGGCTGCGCGATGCGGTGTCGGTTGCCGACGACGGCGAGGCCACCCGGCTGGTCGCCGGCCGGATCGAGGACCTCGACGCGGCGATCACCGCGTGGACCAAGCTCGACAGGCAGACGGCCGAGGCACGGCTGTTCCCGCTGGCCCAATTCATGGGTGACGTCTATGCCGGTGCGTTGCTCATCGAGCAGGCCGCCTGGGAGCGGGCCGCCCGCGGCGGTGAGCGCAAGGCGCTTGTCGCGGGACTCTACGCGCAGCGCTGCCTCGCCGATCGCGGGGCGCTGCGCGGGATCGACGCCGACTCCGACGAGGCGCTGGAGCGCTTCGACGAACTGCTCGACGGCGCGCTGAAGATATAGCCAAGGCGTGCAATGGCCAGTCACCGGTTATACCGACCCAGTCCCCAACTCGCCCAACACATCGAGTATTTCGGCTACTGGGCGGGCGCAAGCGCGACCGGCCCGCACACCAGCCGCGCGCTACCGCGAGGGGCGGTCACCGCGATCATCGACGTCAATGGCCGCACCGACCTCGGCTTCTACGCCTCCGACGGTCACACGCCGCTGACGGTCCCGTCCGCGTTCGTCGCCGGTGCGGGCGTGGCCTCCTACGTCATCCGGATCATGCCCGACCACAGCATCATGACCATCCATTTCCGACCCGCGGGTGCTTTGGCATTCCTCGGGCATCCGCTGGGCGACCTGGAGGATGCTCTCGTCGGACTGCAGGATCTGTGGGGTTCGAGCGCAGAGCGGCTACGCGAGCAACTCATCGCGGCGGGCTCGGCACAACGGCGGTTGGCGTTGCTGGAGGCGTTTCTGGTCCGGCGGATGCGCCCGGATGCCGTAGGTCCGCATCCGCGCCTGGCGTCGGTATTGCGGTCCGCGGATCTCGACCCATCCATGCGGGTCTCGAGAGCCCAGCTGCTGACCGGACTTTCGCGCAAAAGGTTCACCGCGCTGTTCCGTTCCGAAGTCGGACTGTCCCCAAAGGCCTATCTTCGGGTGCGCCGTTTGCAGGCGGCGCTGCGCGCGCTCAACACCCCGACGCGGGGTGCGACCATCGCCGCCGATCTCGGATATTTCGACCAGCCCCACTTCGTGCGCGAGTTCGGCTCGTTCACGGGTTTTTCGCCCACGCAGTACTCGCGGCGACGATCGTCGATGCCCGGCCACGTCCAGCTGGGCGCGATGCCGGACTGATTCGCGAACGGGGCCAAAATATCCAAGCCGTACCGCCGCGGGGCGCCGATGATGGCGTCATGGACAGGAACCTCATGGCAGTCGCGGACACCGGGCTGTTGGTCGCGGCGATCCGCGCCCACGAAACCGCCCGGGAAGACCGGCTTTTCGCTGACCCCTTCGCCGAACGGCTGGCGGGCGAGCGCGGACGCGAGTTGCTTGCCGCGGCCCTGGCCTCAACCGGCGAACGGTCCACCGTACAGATCATTGTGCGCACCCGACTCTGGGATGAGGCGCTGCTGCGAGCCGCACGGAAAGCCCGGCAGATCGTCATCCTTGCTGCAGGCATGGATGCCCGTGCCTACCGGCTGTCCTGGCCCGCCGGTACCGTCGTTTACGAACTGGATCAGCCGAAGGTGTTGTCGGCCAAAGCCAGTCTGCTTGCCGGTGAGCAGCCTCGGTGCCGGCGCGTCCCGGTGAGCGTCGACCTGACCGACGACTGGCCCGCCGCCATCGGCTCCGCCGGCCTGGATTCATCGGCGCCGTCGGTCTGGCTGATCGAAGGCCTCTTGCAATACCTGGACACGACCGCGGTGGATGCATTGTTCGATCGGGTCGACGCTCTGGCGGCGCCCGGCTCGATCCTGCTCTACGACGTCGTCGGCAAGACGCTCCTGGAATCGGCGGGCATGGCGCCGCTGCTCGAGTCGATGGCGCGCAGCGGCGCCCCGTGGCTCTTCGGCACCGACGAGCCGGGTCGGTTGGCGCAACGCCTTGGCTGGTCGGCAACGGTCACCGACGTCGCGGAACCGGGCAATCGGTACGGTCGCTGGTATGCGCCGGCGGCGCCGATGGACGAGGCGAATGTGCCTCGCGGCTATTTCGTCGAGGCCACCAAGTAGCACGACGTCGGTCGGGCGATCGCGGACTAGATCGGGATGAGCCCGTGCTTGCGCGCGGTGCGGAACCAGAGTTGCTTCTCCCGCAACAGTTTCAGCGACTTGCGCAGCAGCAGCCTGGTCTCGTGCGGGTCGATGACCGCGTCGATGAAGCCGCGCTCGGCGGCGGTCCACGGGATCGCCATGTTGAGGTTGTAGCCCTCGATGAAGTCCTTCTTGATCTGCTGTGCCTCGGGCGTGGTGGGGTCGGGGAACCGCTTCATCAGCAGCTGCGCGGCCCCCTCGGCACCGATCACCGCGATGCGCGCGGTCGGCCAGGCGAAGTTGAAGTCGGCGGTCAGCTGCCGCGACCCCATCACGGCGTAGGCGCCGCCGTAGGACTTGCGGACCGTGATGGTCACCTTCGGCACGTCGGCCTCGACGACCGAGTACAGGAACCGGCCGCCGCGCTTGATGATGCCGTTCTTCTCCTGCTCGGCGCCCGGCAGGAAGCCGGGAGTGTCCACGACGAACACCAGCGGGATGTTGAAGGCGTCGCAGAAGCGGATGAATCGCGCGGCCTTATCGGAGGCCTCGTTGTCGATCGAACCCGACAGATGCATGGGCTGGTTGGCGATCACGCCGACCGGATGCCCGTCGACACGGGCGTACCCGGTGATGATGGCCGGCCCGTGCTGGGCGGCGACGTCGAGGAAGTCGCCGTCGTCGAAGATCCGCAGCAGGATCTCGTGCATGTCGTAGGCCATGTTGTCCGAGTCCGGCACGATCGAGTCGAGCTCCAGATCGGTCGGCGTCGTCTCCGGCTCCAGACCGGGGTTGACGATCGGCGGCTCGCTGACGGCGCTCGACGGCAGGAACGACAGGAAGTCCCGCACGTACTGGAACGCCTCGGCCTCGGAATTCACCACCTGGTGGATGTTGCCGTTGCGGGCCTGCGCGTCGGAGCCACCGAGCTCGTCGAGCGTGACGTCTTCGCCGGTGACCTCCCGGATCACGTCCGGCCCGGTGACGAAGAAGTAGCCCTGGTCGCGCACCGACACCAGCAGGTCGTCCTGGATCGGCGAATACACCGCTCCCCCAGCGCATTTGCCGAAGATCAGGGAGATCTGCGGCACCAGCCCGCTCAAAGCCTCGTGGCGGCGGCCGAGCTCGGCGTACCACGCCAGCGAGGTGACGGCGTCCTGAATCCGCGCGCCGCCGGAGTCCTGGATGCCGACGATCGGGCAGCCGACCATCGCGCACCACTCCATCAGCCTGGCCACCTTGCGGCCGAACATCTCGCCCACCGTGCCCTGGAACACCGTCTGGTCGTGCGAGAACACCCCGACCGGCCGGCCGTCGATCATGGCGTGTCCGGTGACGCACCCGTCGCCGTAGAGCGCATTCGGGTCGTTCGGCGTCTTGGCCAGCGCACCGATCTCGAAGAAGGTGCCCGGGTCGACCAGCGCGTGGATGCGGGCGCGGGCGCTGGGGATGCCCTTCTTGTCGCGCTTGGCGACCGCCTTCTCACCGCCGGGCTCCTTGGCCAGTTCCAGGCGAGCGTAGAGCTCGGCCAGCTTCTCGGCGGTGGTGTGCTGGATGGGAGCTGCCCCCGAAGCTGGCACGGTCTCCGTCACTACTTGCCCACCTCACTCGTCTGACTGGTTTCGGCCTCCACCTTATTCAGCACGTCGGAGAGGTGAGCACCGACCTTGCCGATGATCGGTTCGTCGATGGCCTGGATGTGTTCGCCACCGATCGGCACCACCTCGAGGTCGGCCACGTACTCGCCCCAACCGCCGTCGGGCTGGCGGACCGCATAGCGCGGCTCGAACTCGATGACGTCGTCGTGGTAGCGATCGGCCATGTACAGGGTCACGTGGCCGTCGTACGGCTCGATCTGGACGGTCTCGAGCGCCCGGTTGTCCAGGTAGGACGTCCGCTGGTGCTCGACGATGCCGCCCGGGATCTGCACCCCACTCTGCTGGACGACGTCCAGCACGAACTTGACCTGGCCCTCGTCGTCGAGCTTTTCGAGCTCCTCATAGGGGATCGCGGGGATCTCCACGTTGAAGGTGCGCTCGGCGAACTTCGCGTAGCGGTCCCAGCGCTTGCGGGTCTCCTCCTGCGTCTGGGGGATCTCCTCCCCGGCGCGCACCGTGTCGATCATTCCGACGAAGCGCACGTCTTCACCCGCGCGCTTCAGGCCGATCGCGCACGCGTACGCCAGCGCGCCGCCGAGCGACCACCCGGCCAGGATGAACGGCTTGCCCGCGTTCATCTCCAACAGCTTCGGCACGTATTGGGCGGCCCGTTCCTGAACGGTGCCCTCCACGCGCTCGAAGCCGTACATCGGCGTGTCCGCGGGCAACCGGTTCAGCAGCGGCTCGTAGACCACGGTCGAACCGCCGGCCGGATGGAACACGAACACCGGGGGTTTCGAGCTGCCCTCGGGGCGCGCCCGCAGGGTGCGGACGAAGCCGTCGATCTGCCCGGCCTCCAGGTACCGGCGGACCTTCTCGGCCAGCGCCTCGATGGTGTCCGAGGTCAGGACGTCCTCGGCGGTGATGTCACCCTCGGCGCGCTCGGAGAGCCGCTGCGCCATCTTGGCCGCGGCGTCCCCGTCGAGCTTGGGCAGCGGGTTGAAGATGCCGCCCGGCGACTTGCCCGTGACGATCGCCCAGGTGGCGAAAGTGACCCGCTCGGCCGCATCACGCGGCGGCACATCGGAATTCAGCGCCTTGGACACCGCCTCCTGGCTGAGCGCCCCCGCGAGGTCCGGCTTCGCGCCGTTGGTCGCCGCACCCTTCGGGCCGGACGGATCCGTCGGTGGCGGCGGGATCGTCGCGTCCGGCGCCGGCGGGGGCGGCTGCGTCTCGGGCTCGGCCTGTGGATCCGCTGCGGGCGCGGCGGCCGACGTCGGCGTGGCCCCGCTGAGCAGCTGGGCCTGCTCCTTGGCGATCTCCTCGGGCGTCAGCGTCTTCTGGTGCTCGTGCAGCTGCTCGACCTCGTCGCGGTGCTCGATCGCGTACTCGATCAGCTTCTCGACGGCGTACAGGTTCGCGTCGCGCACGGCCGTCAATTGGATGGGCGGCAGGTCGAAGTCGTATTCGACGCGGTTCTTGATCCGCACCGCCATCAGCGAGTCCAGGCCGAGCTCGATCAGCGGCACCTCCCACGGCAGGTCCTCGGGCTCGTAACCCATGGCCGCCGAGACGATCAGGCCCAGCCGCTCGCCGATGGTCTCGCCGGAATCCGGCGTCCACCGGCCCACGCTGGACGGCAGGTAGCGGTTGGTCAGGCTGTCCGACAGCGTCTCGGCGTCGGACTCCTCGGCCGGCGTGGCGGGCGCCTCGACCGCGGCGGTCGTGGCCGGCGCGGCGATGGCCGCCCCGGCGCCCACCGCGGTGGGCAACGCGGCCACACTCTGGCCCGCCCGCGACACCAGCGCGTCGTAGACCAGGGTGAAGGACTCGTCGATGCGGGCGTGCACCTGCACCGAGGCGCCCCCGGGGTGCCGCGTCATCGTCGTCACCAGCCGGGCGCCCGCGCCGGGCACCGCGCGCTGCTCGGACGCCACCAACTGGGCGTCCGAAAGCACCTGTACCGCAGCCGATCTCACCAACGCGGCCAGGTCCGTCTCACCGTTGCGGGGCGCGTACTCCCAGACGTGCCGGCCGTCCGGCAACGCGACGTGGGTACCCGGCATGATCACCGAGCCGTCGCCGGAGAAGTGCACGTCGAGCCAGTGCTCTTTGCGCTTGAACCGGGTCGGCGGGATGTTCGCGTAGTCCTCGGGGCCTTGCGCACGGCTGAACAACGTGCGGATGTCCAGATCGTGGCCGTGGACGTAGAGCTGGGCCATCGCCGAGATCATCGACTCGACGTCGTCCTGCTTGCGGGCCAGCGTCGGAATCAGTTGGGCGTCATGCAGACCCGTGGCGGCGGTGGTCAGGCCGATCTGCATCAGCGCCACCGGGTTGGGTGCGAGCTCCAGGAAGGTGGTGTGGCCGCTGTCGACGGCGTTGCGCACACCGTGGGTGAAGTACACCGAGTGCCGCATGCCCTTGACCCAGTAGTCGACATCGTGCACCGGCTCGCCGCCGGGCTTGATGTAGGTGCCCTCGTGCACCGTCGAGAAGATCCCGACCGTCGGGCTCAGCGGGTGAATCCCCTGCAACTCGGCGGAGAACTCGCCGAGCAGCGGATCCATCTGCGAGGTGTGGCCCGCGCCCTTGGTCTGCAGCTTGCGGGCAAAGCGGCCCTCGGCCTCCGCGCGGGCGACGATCGCGTCGATCTGGTCGGGTGGGCCACCGATCACGGTCTGGCTGGGCGCGGCGTAGACGCACACTTCCAGGCCGGGGAAGTCGCCGAACACCGTCTTGAGCTCGTCGGCGGAGTACTCGACCAGGGCCATGAAACGGATGTACTCGCCGAACAGCATCGACTCGCCCTCGCCCATCAGATGCGAGCGCGACGCGATCACGCGGGCCGCGTCCGCCAGCGACAGGCCGCCGGCGAAGTACGCCGACGCGGGCTCGCCGAGCGACTGGCCCACCACCGCAGCGGGTTTGGCCCCGTGGTGCTTGAGCAGCTCGCCCAGCGCGATCTGGATCGCGAAGATGACGACGTTGGAAGTCTCGATGCCGTAGTCGACCGAGTCGTCGAGGATCATCTCGAGCACCGAGTAGCCGCGCTCGTCCTGGATCAGCGCGTCGACCTTCTCGATCCACTCGGCGAAGACCTCGTTGCGCAGGTACAGGCTCTTGCCCATCTTGCGGTGTTGCGCACCGAAACCGGCCATCGCCCACACCGGGCCGCTGGTCACCGGCCCGTCGGTACTGAACACGTTGGGCTTCTGCTTGCCCTCGGCGACCGCGCGCAGGCCCTTGATGGCCTCCTCGTGGTCGTGGGCCAGCACCACCGCACGCGAGCGGCCGTGGTTGCGCCGCGACAGCGCCCGGCCGATCGATTCCAGCGACGACGCCTGCCCCTCCGGGCTCTCCATCCAGTCCGCGAGCTCGGCGGCCGCCGCCTTCTTGCGCGACGTCAAGAACCCCGACACCGCGAGCGGGATCAGCGGCTTGGACGGCTCCGACTCCTCTTGCGCGGCAAGCTCTTCCAGCGCGATCGCTTTGAGGCGCAGCGCCTCGTCGGTCACGCCCGGCAGCTCGTACTCCGGTTCCTCGGCCTCGGAGGCGTCGGGGATGATGTTGCCGAAGTCGTCGAACCGCAGCGAGTGGCTCTCCAGCGTGGGCGCCTCGGTCTGCTCGGCGGCGGGCGCGGCGGCGACGGGCTGCGGCTCGGGCTCACGCTCGATGACGTCGCGCGGCAGCACCTCACGCACCACCAGGTGCGCGTTGGCCCCGCCGAAGCCGAAGCTGGACACTCCGGCCAGCGCGTAACCGCCGTAGCGCGGCCAATCACTGGCGCTGTCAATGACTTTCAGGCGCATGCCGTCGAAGTCGATGTAGGGACTGGGGCCGGCGAAGTTGATCGACGGCGGCAGCTTGTCGTGCTGCAACGCCAGCACCACCTTGGCCAGGCTCGCCGCGCCGGCGGCCGACTCCAGGTGTCCCACATTGGTTTTCACCGCGCCCAGCAGGGCCGGGCGGTCGGCGGGGCGGCCCCGGCCGACGATGCGGCCCAGCGCCTCGGCCTCAATAGGGTCACCCAGGACGGTGCCGGTGCCGTGCGCCTCGATGTAGTCCACGGTGCGCGGGTCGATGCCCGCGTCCTTGTAGGCCCGGCGCAGCACCTCGGCCTGGGCGTCCTGGTTGGGGGCGATCAGGCCGTTGGACCGGCCGTCGTGGTTGACCGCGCTGCCGGCGATGACGGCCAGGATCTGGTCGCCGTCGCGGCGGGCGTCGTCGACCCGCTTGAGCACGAACATGCCGCCACCCTCGGAACGGGTGTAGCCGTCGGCGTCGGACGAGAAGGACTTGATCCGGCCGTCGGGGGCCAGCACGGCGCCGATCTCGTCGAAGCCCAGCGTCACCAGCGGGGTGAGCAGCGCGTTGACGCCGCCGGCCACCGCCACGTCGCATTCGCCGTTGCGCAGGGCCTGCACGGCCTGGTGCGTCGCCACCAGCGAGCTCGAGCAGGCGGTGTCCAGCGCGACCGAGGGCCCGCGGAAGTCGTAGAAGTACGACACCCGGTTGGCGATGATCGAGCTGGCCGTGCCGGTGATCGCGTAGGGGTGCGCGACGGTGGGGTCGGACACCGCAAGGAATTGGTAGTCGTTGTTGGAGAAGCCGACATAGACGCCCACGGACTCGCCGCGCAGGCTCGACGCCGGAATCCGGGCGTGCTCGAGCGCCTCCCAGGTGAGCTCGAGCGCCATTCGCTGCTGCGGGTCGATGTTGTCGGCCTCGGTCTTGGCGACCGCGAAGAACTCGGAGTCGAAGCCCTTGATGTCCTTCAGGTAGCCGCCGCGGGTGCGGGCGGTGCCGACGCGCTCGGCGATGCGCGGCTCCTCGAGGAACTCCGACCAGCGCCCCTCGGGCAGATCGGTGATGGCGTCGCGGCCCTCCATGAGCGCCGCCCAGGTCTCGTCCGGGGAGTTCATGTCGCCGGGCAGCCGGGTCGACAGGCCCACGATCGCGATGTCGACCCGCTCGGCCGGGCCGGTGCGGGTCCAGTCGGCGCCGTCGAGCTCGTCGTCGGGGACCTCGGGCTCGCCCTCGATGATGCGCGTGGCCAGCGATTCGATCGTCGGGTGCTGGAAGGCCACCGCGACCGACAGGGTGACACCGGTCATGTCCTCGATGTCGGCGGCCATCGCCACGGCGTCGCGCGACGCCAGGCCCAGCTCGACCATCGGCACCGACTCGTCGATCTCGTCGGGCGATTTCCCGACGGCCCGGCCCACCCAGTTGCGCAGCCATTCGCGCATCTCGGGGACGGTCATGTCGGTCCCCTTGGCAGGCCGTGTGGCGGGCACCTCCCCGTCAGGGCCGGGAGTGGTCTCTTCGGGATTGGTGTCGGGGTGCTCAGTGTCAGCCATGGTCCTCAGGGATTCAGTCAGTGGAGCTGGCGAAGGCCGTCGGCGAACCGACGCCGCTTCGCAGACTGCCGTCGAGGTAAGCCGCGCGGCAGGCGCGGTGCCCGATCTTGCCGCTGGAGGTACGCGGGATGGTTCCCGACTGCACTAGCAGCAGGTCGCGGACCGTCACGCCGTGGCGCACGGCGATCGCGGCCCGGATGTCGTCGGCGATGGGCTGGTAGTCCATCTTGTGCGAGCCGGCGGCGCGCTCGGCGACGATCACCAGCTGCTCGGAGCCGTCGTCCGGGTCGTACTTGATGCCGGCGTGCGGGTTGTCGAACACTTCCTTCGGCAGCTGGTTGGCCGGCACCGAGAAGGCGGCGACGTAACCGGTGCGCAGCGCCTTGCTGGCTTCCTGCGCCGAGTATTCGAGGTCCTGCGGGTAGTGGTTGCGGCCGTCGATGATGACGAGGTCCTTGATGCGGCCCGCGATGTAGAGGTGGCCCTTGTGGTAGGTGCCGTAGTCGCCGGTCTTGACCCACATGCCGTCGTCGGGGGCCCCCTCGGCGTGCGACTGGCTGATCCGCGACTTGAGGATGTTGCGGAAGACGTCGTTGGTCTCTTCTTCCTTGCCCCAGTAGCCGATGCCCAGGTTGTTCCCGTGCAGCCAGATCTCGCCGATCTGACCGTCGGGCAGCTCGCTGGCGGTCTCCGGGTCGACGATCACGGCCCACTCGTCCACGCCGATGATGCCGGCGGAAACCTGCGGAACGGCCTTCGGCGAATCTGCGTCGACCTCGACGAAGCGTTGCTTGTTCAGCTCGTCGCGGTCGACGTGGATGACCGTGGGCGCCTCGTCCATTGGTGTGGTGGAGACGAACAGCGTCGCCTCGGCAAGGCCGTAGGACGGCTTGATCGCGGTCTCGCGCAGACCGTAGGGCGAGAACGCCTCGTAGAACTTGCGCATCGACGCCGGGGACACCGGCTCGCTGCCGTTGAGGATCGCCTTGACGTTGCTCAGGTCCAGCGGCGGCTCACCCTCCTTGGGCACCCCGCGGACCGCGGCGTGCTCGAACGCGAAGTTCGGCGCCACGGTGATGACCTCGCAGTCCGGCGCGTCCTCCGGCTTGCGCGCCATCTCGCGGATCCATCGGCCGGGCCGGCGCACGAAGGCGGCCGGGGTCATGAAGGTGAAGTTGTGACCGATCACCGGCGACAGCAGGGCGGTGATCAGCCCCATGTCGTGGAAGAACGGCAGCCAGGACAGGCCGCGGTCGGCCTCCTTGCCTTCCAGGCCGTTGAGCACCTGCAGCACGTTGGTGGGCAGGTTCAGGTGCGTGATCGCGACGCCGGTCGGGGTGCGGGTGGAGCCGGAGGTGTACTGCAGGTAGGCGATGGTGTTCTCGGTGGCCTCCGGCGGCTCCCAGGTCGACGCGACCTCGTTGGGCACCGCGTCGACGGCGATGACGCGGGGGCGCTCCTTGGCCGAACGGGCGCGGATGAACTTGCGGACGCCCTCGGCGGCCTCGGTGGTGGTCAGGATCGTCGACGGGGTGCAGTCGTCGAGCACGGCGTGCAGGCGGCCGACGTGGCCCGGTTCGCTCGGGTCGAACAGCGGCACCGCGATCCGGCCGGCGTACAGCGCGCCGAAGAGCGCCACGAGGTAGTTCAGGTTCTGCGGGCACAGGATGGCGATGCGGTCGTCGGGGTGGGTGACCTGCTGCAGCCGGGCGCCCACGGCGCGGTTGCGGGCGCTGAACTCCGACCAGGAGATGTCGCAGGCGACGCCGTCGCGCTCGGTGGAGAAGTCCAGGAACCGATAGGCGAGCTTGTCGCCGCGAACCCTCGCCCATTTCTCAACGTGCTTGACCAAGTTCGTGTTGTCCGGGAACTTGATCTTTCCATTCACGATGAACGGGTTGTGGTACACCATGCCGCTCTCCTGTCGCACCTGTTTTCGGTCGGCTCGGCCGACGCGTTGTTCCTAGGTCGGCTCCGCCGACGGCTTCCTCAAGCCGGCTCGGCCGACGGTTACATGTCTACGCGCACACCGGACCTCGCTCCGCACCCGCTGGGGAACGCCGGTGATGTGCCAGCCCCCGCCGGCATCGACCCCGACCGGGTGCGCGACAAAGGTCCGATAGCTCTTAAATTCTTCTTAATGTTACGGGGCTGCCTACGGCAGACCAAATCACAAGGTACCGCTGATCGCCATCGGCAACCGCTTCCTAACGCCTGTGTCCCACCGCCCGGTCATCCGTGTTTCGGTTGTGGCGCATTTGCGATCAGACCGTGAGCCCAGTTGAGCGTCCAGTCGGTCGCGGGTGCCCCGTCGATGCTCCAGCACTGCGTTGTGGCGTACAGCGCGTGGACCGGCTGACCCGCGCCGCCGGCCAACGTGTTCAGCGTCGTCGGCAGGTTGGCGATGCTGAACGCCTCCTCCGGAGCGGCGCAGATCAGGTCACCCGGCGCGCAGATCTCGTTGGTCTTGCCGTTGAGGTCGCCGAAGCCGCCGGGGCGCGCGCCGGTCATGGTCAGGCCCATCCCGGACAGGATCGGCACCTCGTGCAAGGTGACCTCGGCGCCCTGCCCCGGCGGGTTGGGCCCGATGTCGTTGCCGACGCCCATCTGGCGACGACCGTCCGCGATCAACGTCACACCCAGCACCAGGTCGTCGTCGACGGGTCCGCGGCCGTTGCCGATGTCGCTGGCGATGTCGCCCGCGATCACCGCGCCCTGCGAGAAGCCCATCAGCACGTAACTGGTCAGCGGGCACTTGGCGTTCATGTCGGTCATCGCCTGCACCGTCGCGCGGGTGCCCTCGGCCCGGCTGGCGTTGTAAGACATCTGGGTGTCCCCGCTCAGCGGATTGTGGAACTGCGCGGTGTACGGCGTGGTGTAGGCCTGCAGGCGCGACGACGGGAACTGCTCGGTGAGGGTCGCGGTCGTCTTGTGCAGCAGCGCGTTGGGGAATTGGACGGGGCTGGCCGGGTCGTCCTGCACGGCGGACTCCCACGTCCCGGGAACGTTGACCAGGAACACGTCGGGGCACGACGCGTCCTGCGAGGCGGGTCGCGGCTTGTGTGGGTGCGTGGCCGTCGACGACGGGGGCAGCACGCCGGGCGGCACCGCGCTGGGCTCCGACTGGTGGCCGCGCAGCAGGGTCACCGCGGCCAGGATGGCCAGGAAGACGACGGCGGCGACCGACAATGCGGCGATCCACGCGAGGGTGCGTTGGCGCTTACGCCGCGCGCTTTTAGCCATGTTCTCCTGCCAGCAGTGTCGGTGGATCGCAGCTACGCGGTCCTCCCGACCCCTGCTGCACCTCCTACACGGTACCGGCTCTGCCCAATGGGCCAGTCGGGCAAGGACCTGCTAGCGAATGGCGCCGACCCGCTGCGCCGCGTTTGCGATCGCCGCTAGCGAATGGCACCGACGATGTCGCCCGACATCGCGCCGAGCTGGCCCGACCACGAGCCCCAGTCGTTGCCGCCGCCGCCCGGGAAGTCGAAGTGCCCGTTGTGCCCGCCGTTGCTGCGGTACTGCTGATAGAACTCCCGCGAACTGCCCATCGCCGCGCCGGCCTGGCCGATCATCGCGGCGTCGTCGCCGCCCATGTTGGTCGGGCTCCACACCCACACCCGGGTGTTGTTCTGCGCCAGCAGCGAGGCGTGCACGTACGGGTCGTGCCACTTCCACCGGCCCAGCTGCGGGGCGCCCCACATGCCGTTGCCGTCGACGCCGCCGAACTGCTGCAGGCCGGCCAGGATGGCGCCGTTGTAGTTGGTGCTCGACGGGTAGAGGAACCCGGACAGCGAACCGGCCATGCCGAACCGGTCGGGGTGGAAGGCGGCCAGCGCCATCGCGGCGTAGCCACCCTGCGAGGCGCCGACGGCGGCGTGGCCGCCGGGCGCCAGGCCCTTGTTGGCGGCCAGCCAGTCGGGCAGCTCGCTGGACAGGAAGGTGTCCCACTGCTTGCTGCCGTCCTGCTCCCAGTTGGTGTACATGCTCCACGCGCCGCCGGCCGGGGCCACCACCGAGATGCCCTTGCCGCCGAGCGTGTTCATCGCATTGCCGGCGGTGACCCAGTTGCTGACGTCCGGGGCCGCGTTGAAGGCGTCGAGCAGGTAGACCGCGTGCGGGCCGCCGGCCATGAAGGCCACCGGAATGTCGCGGCCCATCGCCGCCGACGGGACCATCAGGCTTTCGTAGCCCGCCGCCCTGGCTTTGCCGACGGTTGCGGCGGTCTGCAGCGCGAAGGCCAACCCGACGGCCAGCACGGCTACGCAGAACACCCGGAAAAGCGCCGACATACCCCGCACGACCGTCATGTCCACCCTCCATCGTGTAGTCGCTGAAAGCACATTAGCCAGGGCCGTAGTTCCCCCGCGCGCCGGGTAGTGAAACAAGTCACACACGCCGCGAACGACGAGCGGCGGAAACCCCGAAGGGTTCCCGCCGCTCGTCGTACCGCTTGGCGTGTTTAGGTGCCCTGGCCGTTACCGGCGTTGGTGGCCGCGGCCGTGGCCGGACCCGCACCCGGGGTGGCGCCCAGCACCGACTGCAGGTCAGGCTTCATCGCCTGCAGCTGTGCGCCCCAGTAGGGCCAGTCGTGGGTGCCGTTGGCGTCGAAGTTCCACACCGCGTTGTGGCCACCGGCCCCGTTGTAGGCGTCCTGGAACTTCAGGTTGCTGGTCCGCACGAAGCCCTCGAGGAACTTCGCGGGCAGGTTGTCGCCACCCAGGTCGGACGGCTTGCCGTTACCGCAGTACACCCAGATGCGGGTGTTGTTCGCGACCAGCTTACCGACCTGCAGCGACGGGTCGTTGCGGGCCCACGCCGGGTCATCCTTCGGGCCCCACATGTCGGCGGCCTTGTAGCCACCGGCGTCGCCCATGGCGAGGCCGATCAGCGACGGGCCCATGCCCTGCGACGGGTCCAGCAGCGCCGACAGCGAGCCGGCGTAGACGAACTGCTGCGGGTGGTAGGCGGCCAGGATCAGGGCCGACGAACCGGCCATCGACAGGCCGACCACGGCGCTGCCGGTCGACTTGACCTGCTTCTGGCTCTCCAGGTACGAGGGCAGCTCGCTGGTCAGGAAGGTCTCCCACTTGTAGGTGACGCAGCCGGCCTTACCGCAGGCGGGCTTGTACCAGTCGGAGTAGAAGCTGGACTGGCCGCCGACGGGCATCACCGTCGAGATGCCCGACTGGTTGTACCACTCGAACGCCGGGGTGTTGATGTCCCAGCCGTTGAAGTCGTCCTGCGCACGCATACCGTCGAGCAGGTACAACGCGGGCGAGTTCGGGCCACCGCTTTGGAACTGGATCTTGATGTCGCGGCCCATTCCGGCGGACGGAACCTGCAGGTACTCCACCGGCAGACCCGGGCGCGAGAAGGCCCCGGCGGTCGCCGAGCCCCCGACGGCGCCAATCAGGCCCGAGAGCAGCGCCGCACCAGCGGCCGCCACAACGAGCCGGCGCGGCATCCCCGCCACGGCGCCGCGCAATCTGTCGACAAGCGTCATCCTTGCTTCCTCATCCTTCTTGCAGCCCTCGGCGCATTTCACCGACCGGCCACTTTCTTGATTGGGTCGAACTGCCCGCGCGCGGGCGCGGCAGTGCTCGTGTAGTCAACCACACGTTATGCCATTCGGTCGCATCGAGGCGCTGCCGTCAACAGTCGAGCGGCCGTCCTACCCAGCGGATTTCAATTCAAACATGTGTCTAAAAGGCGCCGATTTCGCGTGTGCCTGACGGCTATTGCGAGCTGGTGAGAGGCCAAATGTGATGTTGCTGCCATTTTTTCGCCGCGAGCGCGCTGTGATTTGTTCGGCGTATGCCGAAAATTCTTCTGCGCGACGCTTACTCGCGCGGCGGGGGCGGTGCTTCCGGCGGTATCGGCAGCCCACATCGCGCCAGTTCGTAGCGCGGCACCCGGTCGATCCGGTACCCGGTGAACTGGAAGGAGTTCACCAGGTTGGACAGGAATCGGTGCGGGGTCATCGGCGCGCGCACCGAGCTGAGCACTGCCTTCGTGTCGGGGCATTGCAGCGCCGCGACGGCCTCCGCGACCCACTGCGCGTCCAGATAGCCCGGAATTCCCGGCGGGACCTTCACCCAGGGTCCGTCGGCGATCACCCAGTCCGGAAAGAGGTTCTTGTCGTGCCCGATGCGGCCGTGCTTGAGCCGTTCGGTGTGTTGCGCAAGCGGATTCGCCAAACCGATCTGATCGATCACCCTGACGTCGAGCCCGACGTTCATACCGACCATGCCGAGGTTGGTGAAAAACACTGTGTGCTGCGGTCTTTGCGCGGACTTGTCGCCCGGTGCCGGCTGGGCCTGCGGCACCAGGTCCCACTGGATGTAATTGCCCGACGGCAGCAGCAGCGCGCCGTCGGGGGTGTTGTCGAGGGCGGTCAGGATGGCCGCCATCCGCGGGTAGCCCAGGTAGTCCGCGGCGGTCAGCGGGTGCGCGTTGCCGGTGGCCTGGGAGTAGAAGCGGCGTTCGTCGACGATCCCGGAGTAGGTGACGTGGGTGGCGTCGTCGCCCATCCCGGGTGAATTCGCCGCCCACAGTGCCCATCCGGCCAGCCCCAGCCACAACGCACCGGCGGCGCCGGCGACCCAGTTGCCGGTCTCCCGCGAGTAGTCCTGGCCGTCGGGGATGGCGATCGGGATGACGGCGACCGGAGCGAGCAGGCAGAACAGCGGGGCCAGCAGCACCCGGGCGTGCATGAAGTCGCCGCCTTGCCGGGTCCAGTAGAGGGCCTGCAACAGCCCGCTGATCAGCACCCACGCCACCACCGCGGGCGGGCTGTGCACGGCGCGGGCCACCCGCCCGTAGTTGGGAGCCAGCGCGGGGCGCAGGAACGACGGCCGCCGGCGGGCGGCGAACAGCAGCACGCCCAGCGGCACGAGGAGCACCAGCGGGATCCACACCACGTACGGCGCGTTGAAGTTCGCGAGGTAGATCATGCCCTGGGACCACTTGTCCCCGGCCGCGTCCTTGGCCAGGGCGGTGCCCGGCACCAGCAGGCCGTAGTAGCCCATCCGGAAGATCTCGTAGCCGACCGGCAGGAAACCCCCGGCAACCACGATCAGCACCCGGCGGCGCCAGGTCCGGGCCGCGACCAGCATCATGATCAGCGCCAGCCCGCCCATGAGTGCCAGCTCCGGCCGGACCAGCACGCTGAACCCGGCGACGAACGCCAGCAGGCCGGCGAACACCTTGTTATCGGTGCGGTTGCGCACCGGCTGCGCCCAGCAGACCATCATCCACCACAGCAGGCCCAGATAGGCCAGCGCCAAACCGCTTTCCAGCCCGGAGGTGGCGAAGTCCCGCGCCGGCGGCAGCGCGATGTAGACCAGCGCCCCTGCGGGCAACATGATGGCCCTGCGGCCCCGCAGGCTCGGCGCGTACAGCCGCGCGGCGCCGAGCATCAGCAGCGCCACCCCCACCACCGAGAGCGCCAGCGCGAGCGCGAGCGCCACGTACTCCATGCGCAGCGGGCCGCCGACCCAGCTGCCGGCGTACATCAGGTAGGTCCAGGCCGTGGAGGTGTTGGCCTCCACCCGTTCGCCCTGGTTGAACACCGGCCCGTTGCCCGCGAGCAGATTGCGCACGGTGCGCAGCACGATCAGCCCGTCGTCGGCGATCCAGCGCCGCTGCCAACTCCCCCAGCCGAACAGGATGGCGACCAGCGCCACGCTGATCCACAGGCTGACCCGCACCATCCTGGTGTACGGAAACACCGGCCAACCGGGCCGCCTGATCACCGGCCGGCTGCGCATCATGCGCGCTTTGAGAGCCTGCAGTTCGGGGCTAACCGAAGGCAACGGCGGCTCCAAATGTCAACATCCACGCCAGCGCCAGCAGCTGAAAAACCCGGTCGCGCAGCACTATGTCTTCGGGTTCCCCGGCCAGCCCGCCGTCCACGTCGACCGCGTAGCGCAGGATCGCGATGGTGAACGGAACCATGGACACCACGAACCAGCGCGCCTCGCCGTGCTCCTTGTCGAAGGCCCACAGGCCGTAGCAGACCACCAACGCGGTGGCCGACAACGTCCAGACGAACCGCAGGTAGGTGCTGGTGTAGTTCTCCAGCGCCCGGCGGATCTTGGCCCCGGTGCGTTCGGCCAACTGCAGCTCGGCGTAGCGCTTGCCGGCCGCCATGAACAGCGACCCGAACGCCATCATCAGCAAAAACCATTGCGTCAGATGGATATTGGTCGCCGCACCACCGGCGATAGCTCGGATCAGGAACCCCGACGACACGATGCAAATGTCCATCACCGCTTGGTGTTTGAGGCCGAAGCAGTACGCCAACTGAATGGCGATGTAGACGGCCATCACCGCCGCGAGGTTGGGTGTGAGCAACCAACCGATGACCAACGACGCCGCGCCCAGCACCACGGCCAGGGTGTAGGCCAGCCACTCGGGCACCACGCCGGCCGCGATCGGGCGGTATCTCTTCGTCGGGTGCTCGCGGTCGGCCTCGACATCGCGCGCGTCGTTGATGAGGTAGATCGATGAGGCCGCCAAGCAGAACACCACGAACGCCACCGCCACCTTGCCCAGCACGTCGTGGTAGTTGTAGTGAACCGGCCCGCCTAACGCCGCCACCGGGGCGAGCAGCACCAGTACGTTCTTCACCCACTGCCGGGGTCGGATCGCCTTGATCACCCCGGAGACCAGGTTTGCCGGCGGTCGGGTCACGACGTCCTCACTCATGCGGCTTACCTCTTACAACCTCTTGCACCTGTCCTGCACGGCGGGCGATCGCCGCAACCACGGCACCCAGGGCGATGCCGAACGCCACGTCGCTGGGGTAGTGCACGCCCAGCAGCATCCGCGACAGCGCCATCGGGGGCACCAGGACAGCGGGCAGCGGCAGGCCCGTGGTCCGGCCCATCAGCACCGCCGCGGCGGTGGTCGAAGTGGCATGTGCCGACGGGAAACTCAGTTGGCTGGGCGTGCCGACGTTGACGGCGACCGCGGGATCGTGCGGGCGCTTGCGGCGCACGATCCGCTTGACGACGACGGCCGCGGCGTGTGCGGCGAACGCCCCGGCCCCGGCCACCAGCCAGTCCCGGCGCCGCTTCGGGGACAGCACCGCTCCGAGCGCGGCGACGGCCACCCAGCCGAGGCTGTGCTCGCCGAAGTGGGACAGCGCGCGTGCCACCGGCAGCGCCCCGGGACGATCGCTCAGTGCCGCCTGGACGGCGACCAGCGCGGCCACCTCACCGCGGGGTGCCTCTGCCGCGGCGGCTTCATGCATGTTCTGCAGCGGGCAGCAACGCCGTCTCCCACTTCTGCTTGCTGGACAACACGGGCAGCGCGTCGCGATACACCCGGCGCATCTCGTCGAACCGGCTGAGCAGTTGGCGCTGGCGGCGCAGCGATGCGAACAATAGCGAGAACATCTTTCGCCGGTCCCGCTGCCGGTAGACCACGCCGCAACCGTCGGCCGTGGTGACCGTGACGCCGTCCACCGTGCACAGCCGGAACCAGCGCGCGTCCTGGGTGGGCACGTTGAACTCGGGGCGGGTGCGGGATTCGGTGTCGGCCTTGGTCATGTTGTGCAGGATGCCGCGGGCCAGCCGGTAGCTGATCGACACCGGATTCACCGGCGGCTTCATCGCCTTGGTCTTGTTTCGCGGCGCCGGCAGCTCGCTGGCCGCCGGCAGTACGACCGCGTCCGGGTATTCCTTGCGCAGCCGATGCACCTCCGGCAGGCCCGATTCCAGGATCGAGAAGATGTGCTCAGGGCCGGCCAGGAAGTCGTCGATGGCCCGGTTCTGAATAGCGACAGTCGAATACTCAAGGCAGGCAAGGTGTTTCAGCGTCGCCTTGAGGTGGCTGCGGACCAGTCCGGTGATGTCGCCGTCCCAGTGCAGTGCCGCGACGACCAACCGGTTGCGCAGGTGGAAGTAGGCCTGCCAGTCGATGGCGTCGTCCTTGTCGCTCCAGGCCATGTGCCAGATCGCGGCGCCGGGCAGCGTGACCGTCGGGTAGCCGTGCTCGCCGGCGCGCAGGCCGTACTCGGCGTCGTCCCATTTGATGAACAGCGGCAGCGGCTGGCCCAGTTCCTCGGCGACCTGGCGCGGGATCATGCACGTCCACCAGCCGTTGAAGTCGACGTCGATCCGCCGGTGCAGCAGGGCGCTGCGATCGTTCTTGTCGTTCAACGGAAATTCGGCGAAGTTGTGGTCGTACTCGGCGTGCGGCGCGGCGGTCCACATGAAGTTCGCCTGGTTGACGACTTCGCCCATGATGTGCAGGTGCGACGGCTCCTGCAGGTTGAGCATCTGCCCGCCGATGAGCGTCGGCTTCTTGGCGAAGCGGTTGAGCGCCAGCACCCGCAGGATCGTGTCCGGCTCGATGCGGATGTCGTCGTCCATGAACAGGATCTGTTGGCAGTCGGTGTTTTTCAGCGCCTCGTACATCACCCGGCTGTAGCCGCCGGAGCCACCGAGGTTGGGCTGGTCATGGATGGACAGCCGGCTGCCCAGTCCCGCGGCCGCCGCGGCGAAGTCCGGGTGGTCGCGCACCTTGCGGGTGCCCTGGTCCGGCACGATGACCGCGCCGATCACCTTGTCCACCAACGGATCCGCGGTCAGGTCGGCCAGCGCGTTGACGCAGTCGGCCGGGCGGTTGAACGTGGGGATGCCGACCGCGATGTTGGCCGTGCCCGGCGCGGGCTCGGTGGCGTACCAGCCGCCGCTGATGAGATTGACCGCGGTGTCGGTGGTGATGTCGAACCAGATCCAGCCGCCGTCCTCGAACGGCTTGAGCGGTATCTCGATCTCGACGACGGCCGGCTGCTCGTCGGTGCCGACGAACTGGCGGCCCTCCACCGAGATCCGCACCCCGGTGGCCTTGGTCCGGTACACGTCGACGCGCCCGGTCCCGGTCAGCTCGACCCGCAGCGCCACCGACTGACAGATGGACCAGCGGCGCCAGTAGCTGGCCGGGAACGCGTTGAAGTAGGTGGCGAACGACACCTCGGACTCTCTGCCGATCTCCAGCGAGGTGCGGCTGGTCGCGTGGGCGCGCCGCGCGTTGGTCGTCGACTCCTCGAGATACAACTTGCGCACGTCGAGCGGTTCACCGGGACGCGGCAGGATGATCCGGGACAGCAGGCTCACGGCAGTCATTAGGCGCCACTCCTCCTCATCGCTTTGCTCTGCATCGTCGCCGGCGCGCATCCGCGCGTGCCTTCCTCTTTGTTCTGGGCGTCGATCAGGGATGCGCCGTCCCGCAGGTGCGGCGCGAGCACGTTGTCGTACATGTTCAGCGCGCTGGCGATGGCCATGTGCATATCCAGGTATTGATAGGTGCCCAGCCGGCCGCCGAACAGGACCTTCGACGACGCCGTCTCGGCCTTCGCCCTGGCTCGGTAGGCGGCCAGCAGCGCGCGGTCGGCTTCGGTGTTGATCGGATAGTAGGGCTCGTCGTCGTCTTCGGCGAACCGCGAGTACTCCCGCATGATCACGGTCTTATCGACGGGATAGTCGCGCTCGGTGTGGAAGTGACGGAACTCGTGGATGCGGGTGTAGGGCACGTCGGGGTCGTTGTAGTTCATCACCGGAGTGCCCTGGAAGTCGCCGATGGGCAGCACTTCCAGCTCGAAATCCAGGGTGCGCCAGCCCAACCGGCCCTCGGCGTAGTCGAAGTAGCGGTCCAGCGGCCCGGTGTAGACGACCGGCGCGTCGGGGCTGTCCGCGCGCAGTTGGTCGCGCACGTCGAACCAGTCCGTGTCCAGCCTGACCTCGATGCGATCGTCGGCGGCCATGTTGCGCAGCCAGGCCGTGTAGCCGTCGACGGGCAGGCCCTCGTAGGTGTCGCTGAAGTAGCGGTTGTCGAAGGTATAGCGCACCGGCAGCCGGGTGATGTTCGCGGCCGGCAGCTCCTTGGGGTCGGTCTGCCACTGCTTGGCCGTGTAGCCCTTGACGAAGGCCTCGTAGAGCGGCCGGCCGATCAGCGAGATCGCCTTCTCCTCGAGGTTCTGCGCGTCGGCCGTGTCGATCTCGGCGGCCTGCTCGGCGATGAGCTTGCGGGCTTCGTCCGGGGTGAAGTACCTGCCGAAGAACTGCGACACCAGGCCCAGCCCCATCGGGAACTGGTAGGCCTGCCCGTTGTGCATCGCGAAGACGCGGTGCCGGTAGTCGGTGAAGTCGGTGAACTGCCGCACGTAGTCCCAGACCCTCTTGTTGGAGGTGTGGAACAGGTGGGCGCCGTACTTGTGCACTTCGATGCCGGTGTGCGGCTCGGCTTCTGAGTAGGCGTTGCCACCGATGTGCGGTCGGCGGTCCACGACGAGGACGCGCTTCCCGAGCTGGGTAGCAATGCGCTCGGCAATGGTCAGTCCGAAGAATCCAGAGCCGACGACGAAAAGATCGAAACGAGCGGTCATCGGTTGCTTAGGGTATCCGACCGCGTGGCCCTAACCCATTTGGCGAGGCCATGCAGCGGCGTCGGCCCTGTGACGACGGCCGTTGGGGCGCCCCGGGCCCGCGATCACGGTCGGGGTCGCAATACCCTCACGATTCAATATCACCACTCTAGTAACAGGCTCACCACTCGTACCATCGACCTTGTGTGATTCCCACCAGTTAGGAGCGGTGGGACGCGCCGACACAACACATAGTCAGATAGAGGAGACTTCCGTGCCGAACCGACGCCGACGCAAGCTCTCAACAGCCATGAGCGCGGTTGCCGCCCTGGCAGTGGCGAGTCCTTGCGCGTACTTCCTTGTCTACGAATCGACCGCCGGCAACAAGGCGCCCGAGCACCACGAGTTCAAGCAGGCCGCGGTGATGAGCGACCTGCCCGGCGAGCTGATGGGCGCGCTGTCGCAGGGCCTGTCGCAATTCGGGATCAACATGCCCCCGATACCCGCCTTGAGCGGGGGCGCGACCAGCACACCGGGTCTCGCCAGCCCCGGTCTGGGCACCCCTGGCCTCGGGACTCCCGGGTTGGGGACGACGGGCCTGACCAATCCGGGCGTGACCAGCCCCGGCCTGACCAGCCCCGGCTTGACGAGCCCGGGCCTGACGAGCCCCGGTGCGGCCCCCTTGACCCCCGGGCTGACCGCGCCCGGCGCGTTGCCGACCGCCCCCGGTGGCGGTGTCGCGACCCCGGGCGCCGGCCTCAACCCGGCGCTGTCCAACCCCGGGCTGACCAGCCCGGCCGGGGTCACCCCGGGCCTGGGTGGCCCGGGGCTGTCGCCGAGCGAGGTGCCGATCGACTCCGGGGCCGGCCTGGACCCGGGCGCGGGTGGCACCTACCCGATCCTGGGCGACCCGTCGACCTTCGGTAACGCGTCGCCGATCGGTGGCGGTACCGGCCTGGGTGGTGGTTCGGGCAGCGGCGCCAGCGGCGGTCTGGTCAACGACGTGATGCAAGCCGCCAACCAGCTGGGTGCCGGCCAGGCGATCGACCTGCTCAAGGGCCTGGTCATGCCGGCCATCACGCAGGGCATGCATGGCGGCGCGGGTGCCGCGGGTGCCCTGCCCGGTGCGGCCGGTGCGCTGCCGGGTGCGGCAGCGGGTGCCCTGCCGGGTGCCGCGGGTGCCCTGCCGGGTGCCGCGGGTGCCCTGCCGGGTGCCGCCGCAGGCGCTCTTCCCGCCGCCGCGGGTGCGGCCGGTGCGTTGCCGGCGGCCGCCGGTGCGGTACCGACGCTGCCCCCGGTCTAGTCCCTTACAAACCCTCCACAAGACGGCACCGCAGAATCATCTGCGGTGCCGTCGATTTTGTGCAGATTCGCCGGCGTTCAGATCGTGTCGTCCCATAGATAACATTAGAAACACACGTAACATCGGCTGGTGTCTCGCAGTCGCGCGCCAACGATGCTGCTCACCGCCATGGCGGCGACCGTCGTCCTCGTCTCGTGGGTCGCGGACACGACACGCGATCGCGGCGCCCCCGGCGCGGCGCCGTCACGCGGCACCCAGCTCGTCGAGCAGCCGCTGGTCGGGCTCGGCGCGGGCGTCACGGTCCGCGAAATCAGTCAGGCCACCCCGTTTTCTCTGGTCGCCCTCACCGGCGACCTGGCCGGCACGTCGACCCGCGTGCGCGCCAAGCGCCCCGACGGCTCGTGGGGGCCCTGGTATCAGACCGAATACGAAACGGCGGCGCCCGATCCGGCGTCCCGAGCGGGCGGCGACGAGTCCGCCGGGTCCGACCGTCCCGGCGCGGCGACGGAGGGGCCACGCGGCACCGATCCGGTGTTCGTCGGCACCACCACGACCGTCCAGATCGCGGTCACCCGTCCGCTCGACGCGGCGGTGACCCGACCGCCGCCGGCGCCCCCGAGCGAGAAGACCGATCTGGGCTACAAGCCGGCATCCAGGGAACAGCCGTTCGGCCAGAACATCTCGGCCGTTCTCATCTCCCCACCGCAAGCGCCGGCCGAGACGCATTGGACGCCACCGGCCGGGGTGTTGATGCCCGGCCAGGCTCCGCCCATCATCAGCCGCGCGCAGTGGGGCGCCGACGAGTCGCTGCGCTGCGGTAGCCCGCAGTACGACAACGGGATTCGCGCGGCTGTCGTGCACCACACCGCGGGCAGCAATGACTATTCGCCGCTGGAGTCGGCCGGCATCGTCAAGGCGATCTACACCTACCACAGCAAGACGCTGGGGTGGTGCGACATCGCCTACAACGCGCTGGTCGACAAGTACGGCCAGGTATTCGAGGGCAGCGCGGGCGGACTCACCAAGGCGGTCGAGGCCTTCCACACCGGCGGATTCAACCGCAACACCTGGGGCGTGGCGATGATCGGCAATTTCGACGACGTGCCCCCCACGCCGATCCAGCTCAGGACCATGGGCCGGCTGCTGGGCTGGCGGCTGGGCCTGGACAACGTCAACCCCAAGGGCACGGTGCAACTGGAGTCGGCGGGCAGCCACTACACCACCTTCCCGGCCGGCTCCATCGCGACGCTGCCGACCATCTTCACCCACCGCGACGTCGGGAACACCGACTGCCCGGGCAACGCCGCCTATGCGCTGATGGACGAAATGCGGGACATCGCATCGCATGTCAACGATCCGCCGGAAGAACTGCTCAAGGCGCTGCAGGGCGGTGCCATCTATGACCACTGGCAGGCGATCGGCGGGATGAACAGCGTGCTGGGCTCGCCGACCTCTCCGGAGGACAGCGCGGAAGGCGATGCCCGCTTCGTCACGTTCGCCCGAGGCGCGATGTACTGGTCGCCCGAGACCGGCGCCCAACCGGTCACCGGCGCCATCTACGATGCCTGGGGCTCGGAGAGCTACGAACGCGGCCCGCTGGGCTTGCCGACCAGCGCGGAAATCCAAGAGCCGCTGCAGATTACCCAGAACTTCCAGCACGGCACGCTGAACTACGAGCGCCTGACCGGAAACGTCACCGAGGTCGTGGACGGGATCACGGTTCCGCTGACTACCGAATTACCAAGCGGCCCAACGGTTCCGGCCGAGCACTTCTCGCTGCCGTCGCACCCCACGCCGACGTGACCGCCGGCTAGAGCCACCAGCGTTCCAGCACCCGGCCCACCCCGTCGTCATTGTTGGTGGTGGTGACCTCGTCGGCGGCCGCCTGCACGTCCGGATGCGCGTTGCCCATCGCCACGCCGTGCCCCGCCCAGCGCAGCATCGGCAAATCGTTGGGCATGTCGCCGAACGCCACCACCTCCTCGCGGGCGATCTCCAGCGGCCGGGCGACCTCGTCGATGCCGGTGGCCTTGCTGATGCCCAGCGGCACGATCTCGATCAGGCCGTTGTTGGTGGAGTAGGTGATGTCGCCCTCGATGCCGACGTGCTTGGCCAGTTCGGCCGCCATGTCCGCGCTGCGGGCCCCGGATCGACGGATGAGCAGCTTGATGGCCGGGGCGCTGAGCAGATCCTGGATGGACACCTCGGTGTTGTCCGGGTTCAGCCAGGCATGCTCGTAGCCGGGCGAGCTGACGAACTGGGGCGTCGCCGTGTCATGGGCGCTCTCGCCGATGCGCTCGACGGCCAGCCCCGCGCCGGGGATGACGCGGGTCGCCAGCTCCGCCAGCTCGGCCAGGGTGTCGACGGGCAGCGTGCGGGTCGACACCACCCGGTCGGTCGCGGCGTCGTAGATGACAGCACCGTTGGCGCACACCGAAACTGGGGCGAAGCCCAGCGCATCGACGACGGGCCGGATCCAGCGCGGCGGACGGCCGGTCGCCACCACGAACTGCGCGCCGCAGGCCACCGCGGCGCGGATCGCGTCGCGGGTGCGCGGTGAGATCCTCTCGTCGTCGTCGAACAGGGTGCCGTCGACGTCGCAGGCGATGAGTGCCGGCAGGGTCATCGGAACCGCCCGCCCCGGCGGCTGGCCGCTCCGCTCAATGCCGCCCGCTCTGTTCCTGGCCGGGCCGCGTCACGCCGTCGGTGCCGTACTTCTGCAGCCGCTCCTGCAACTCCGACAGCCGCAGCGCCCGGGAATCCTCCTGGGTGGGCGCGCTGCCACCCAGCCTGCGCGGCACCCAGAATTCGTCCTTCGGGTGCGGATATTCGTCCTGCACCCGATACAGCAGGTCATTCATCGCCGAACGCAGCAGCAGGTTGAGCTCCTCGGGCGTGCCCCGCGGCGGCAACGGCTGCCCGGCCGCAACGGTGATCGGAACCTTGTTGCGAAACACCTTCTTCGGGTGGTCCTTGGGCCAGATCCGGTGAGCGCCCCACACGACGATCGGAACGATCGGCACCTGGGCGTCCAGCGCCATGCGCGCCGCCCCGGTCTTGAACTCGCGCAGTTCGAAACTGCGGCTGATGGTGGCCTCGGGGTGCATCCCGATCAGCTCGCCCTCGCGCATGCGCTGCACGGCCACATCGAGGGCGTCGTGCCCCGACCGGCGATCCACCGGGATCAGCCGGGCGTGATTGATGACGTAGTTGACGGCCTTCACGTCGGCCATCTCGGCCTTGATCATGAAGTAGGCGCGCCGCTTGCGCTCACGCACGGCCATCAGCGTCGGGAGCCAGTCCAGGTAGCTGGTGTGGTTCTGGGCCAGCAGGGCGCCGCCGCGCGCCGGAATGTTCTCCAGGCCGTGGTAGGTGAACGTGGTCCCCTGCATCGCCACCATCGGCGGCACGATCCACTCCGCCAGCCGGTAGAACCCCTCGGGCATGTCTTCTCCTTCGCCTACTGCGACGGGCGCTCGGTCCTTTTGGCCGAGCGGGCCGCCGCCTCGGTAGCCTCCATCCGGGCGGCTTCCGCCAGGGTTGGCGCTGCGCCGCCTAGCCGGTGCGGCATCCAGTACGCACCGGGCTCGCCCGGATAGTGCCGTTGCGCCCGGTGCAGCAAGGTGGTCATCGAGTCGCGCAGGGCAGCGTCGGTCTGCGCGATGTCCGCGCGCGCCGAGAGCGGCGCGCCTACCTGCACAGTAATAGGTATTTTGGCGCGGCCCACATTCCGCGGGTGGTCCTTGGTCCAGATCCGCTGCGCCCCCCAGACGATCACCGGCACGATCGGGACCCCGGCTTCGATGGCCATCCGGGCCGCGCCGGTCTTGAACTCCTTGAGCTCGAAGCTGCGGCTGATCGTTGCTTCCGGGTAGACGCCGACCAGCTCACCTTCGCGCAGCCGCTGCACCGCGATCGCATAGGCAGCCGCCCCGGCGCCGCGGTCCACCGGGATGGTCCGGGTGTGTTTGATCAGGAAATTGACCGGCTTGACCTGCTGCATCTCGGCTTTGATCATGAACCTCAGCCGACGTCCCCGGCGGTGTACGGCCAGCGCGGCGGGCAGGAAGTCGACGTAGCTGGTGTGGTTGATCGCCACCACGGCGCCGCCCCGCTCGGGGATCTGCTCCTCACCCCGGTAGGTGATTCGGGTGCCGGTGGCCTTGACCGCCAGTCGAGCGAGAAGCTCCAAAGCGCGGAAGGTCGGCTCCACCATCGATCACTACTCCGACGCCCCTGCGGACCGGGCCCGGCGGGCCGCCCGGGCGGCCGCCTCCTCGGCCTCCAGCTGGGCCGCCTGCGCCAGCGACGGAGCGCCTCCGCCCAACCGGTGAGGCACCCAGAACTCGCCGGCCGGGTGCGGCCCGTACATCTCCTGCGCGCGCTCCAGCAGATGCTGCATGCGCGAATGCAGCAGCCCCTTCAGTTCCTCGATGCCGAGCGTGGGCTCGATCGGTTCGCCGACCAGCACCGTGATCGGAACCTTCGGACGCCACAGCTTCTTCGGGTGGTCCTTGGTCCAGATCCGCTGGGCGCCCCAGACGATGTGCGGAACGATCGGCACGCCGGCCTCGACGGCCATCCGCGCGGCCCCCGATTTGAATTCCTTGATCTCGAAGCTGCGGCTGATCGTGGCTTCCGGGTAGACGCCGACCAGCTCGCCGTCCTTCAAGTGCCGGACGGCGGCCTCGAAGGAGGCGGCGCCGTCTTGCCGATTCACCGAGATGTGCCGCAGGCTGCGCATGATCGGCCCGGTGATCTTGTGGTCGAAAACCTCCTGCTTGGCCATGAACCGCACCTTGCGACCCAGGCCCTGCTTGTAGGCCGGCAGTCCCGCGAAGGTGAAGTCCAGGTAGCCCGTGTGGTTGATCGCGATCACCGCACCGCCGCTCTTCGGCAGGTTCTCCACCCCTGTGATGGTGATCTTCAGACCCTGGACACGCCACACCAGGCGGGCGAGCTGAATGACAGTCCCGTAAACCGGTTCCACAGCAGTTCAGCCTAATGCTCTCAACCCTGCGCCGCCCCAACAGCCGGAAATCCCCGGTGGACCGACGGGCTCGGGGTGCTCCGTCACCGGACCGCGGTGACGGGCCGACGGTGCCGGCTCGCGCTAAGCTCGGGGGCTGAAAAGCCGTCACCCCCGGCCGAGGCCGCGGCAGCCTTTAACCGGCCCCAGGAAGGTATCAGTGCAGGTCACCAGCGTCGGCCACGCCGGATTTCTGATTCGGACCCAAGCGGGCAGCATCCTTTGCGACCCGTGGGTCAACCCCGCCTACTTCGCGTCGTGGTTCCCGTTCCCGGACAACAGCACGCTGGACTGGGACGAGCTCGGCGGGTGCGACTACCTGTATGTGTCGCACCTGCACAAGGACCACTTCGACGCCAAGAACCTGGCCGAGCACGTCAACAAGGACGCGGTGGTGTTGCTGCCGGACTTCCCGGTGCCCGATCTGCGAAATGAGTTGGAGAAGCTGGGTTTTCACCGGTTCTTCGAGACCAGCGACTCGGTCAAGCACCGGATTGGCGGGTCCAAGGGCGAGCTCGACGTCATGATCATCGCCTTGCGGGCGCCCGCCGACGGCCCGATCGGTGATTCGGCGCTGCTGGTATCCGACGGCGCGACAACGGTTTTCAACATGAACGACGCCCGGCCCGTTGACCTCGACGTGCTGGCGTCCGAGTTCGGGCACATCGACGTGCACATGCTGCAGTACTCGGGGGCCATCTGGTACCCGATGGTCTACGACATGCCTGACCGCGCCAAGGAGTCGTTCGGCGTGCAGAAGCGGCAACGGCAAATGGACCGCGCCCGCCAGTACCTCGCCCAGGTCGGGGCGACGTGGGTGGTCCCGTCGGCGGGCCCGCCCTGCTTCCTGGATCCGGAGCTGCGCCACCTCAACGACGACCACGGCGATCCGGCCAACATCTTCCCCGACCAGATGGTGTTCCTGGACCAGATGCGTAGGCACGGCAACGACGGCGGGCTGCTGATGATCCCCGGCTCGACCGCCGACTTCACCGGCTCCACCCTGAATTCGCTGACCCATCCGCTGCCCTCCGACGAGGTCGAGGCCATCTTCACCACGGGCAAGGCCGACTACATCGCCGACTACGCCGAACGCATGGCGCCGGTCGTCGCCGCGCAGCGGGCCGGCTGGGCGCCGGCCACCGGGGAGCCGCTGCTGGAACCGTTGCGCGCCCTGTTCGAGCCGATCATGTCGCAAAGCGACGAGATCTGCGACGGGATCGGCTATCCCGTCGAGCTGGTGATCGGACCGGAGACCGTGATCCTGGACTTCCCGAAACGAACTGTGCGGGAACGGATTCCGGATGAGAAGGTGCGCTACGGGTTCGCGATAGCACCGGAGTTGGTCCGCACCGTGCTGCGCGACGGCGAGCCGGACTGGGTCAACACCATCTTCCTGTCGACCCGGTTCAGGGCCTGGCGAGTGGGCGGCTACAACGAATACCTGTACACGTTCTTCAAGTGCCTGACCGACGAACGGATCGCCTACGCCGACGGCTGGTTCGCCGAGACCCACGACGACTCGGCCTCGGTCACGCTGGACGGCTGGGAGATCCAGCGCCGCTGCCCGCACCTCAAGGCCGACCTGTCGAAATTCGGTGTGGTCGAGGGAAACACGTTGACCTGCAACCTGCATGGCTGGCAGTGGCGACTCGACGACGGGCGCTGCCTCACCGCGAAGGGTCACCAGCTGCGGAGTTCGCGGGCGTGAACGACTCCTACGATGACGGCCTGGTCCAGCTGGACCGTGCGGCGATCACGTTGCGCCGCTACCACTTTCCCTCTGGCACGTCGAAGGTGATCGCACTCGACGCGATCCGCGGGTACAAAGCCGAGGGCCTGGGGCTCTTCACCCACCGGTTCCGGATATGGGGCAGCTCGGACTTTCGCCGCTGGCTGCCGCTCGACATGAGCAGGCCGTTCAAGTCGAAGCTGATCACGCTGGACGTACCGGGCACGCGGCCCGCCCCCGCGTTCACCCCGGCGCGCCCCGACGAGTTCACCGCCCTGTTGGACGCACTGCTCAGCCGGCGCGGCTAGGACCCCGCCGCGCGGTCGGTGAGAGCTTGGCGCGCCGCGTTGTAGCCGGGGATGAAGGTGATCCCCGGGCCGCCGTGGCAGCCCGCGCTGCCCAGGTAGAGGCCCTCGATCGGGATCGGCTGGCCGCGGAAACCCCGCGGGCCGGGGCGGTTGGGCCCGATCTGGTTGGCGTTCAACAGCCCGTGGCAGTAGTCGCCGCCCGGGGCGCCGAACATCACGCCCATGTGCCGGGGGGTGAAGGTGGTGTGCCGGATGATGCTGCGTTCGAAATTCGGCGCGAGCCTGGTGATCTTGTCGATCACCCGCTGGCCCATTTCGACCTTGGCCTGCCCGTAGTCCACGTCGCCCTCGATCGGGAAGAAGAGCGCGAACGCCGACGCGGCGTGCTTTCCCTCCGGCGCCAGGTCGGGGTCGTTCTGCGAGGGGATCTGCAACACGACGGTCGGGTCGGCCGGGACGATGCCGCGCCGCGCGTCCTCCCATTGCTGCTGGACTTCCTCCGGTGTGCAGAACAGGCCGATCGAGGCCTGCATGGCCGGTGAGTTGAGGGCCTCGTACGGCGCGGCGAAGACGGGTGCCTCCTCGAGTGCGAAGTGCATCTGCAGGTAGCTGCCGCGGTGGTCGATGCGCGCATAGCGCTCCCGGATGTCGGCGGGCAGCGCGCCGTGTTCGATCATCTCGTTGAGCGTGACGTCCGGGGCGATGCCGGAGACCACGATCGGGGCGTTCAACGTCTCGCCCGCCTCGGTGCGCACCCCGGTCACCCGCCCGTCGGCGATCAGGATCTCGGTCACCTTGGTGCGCAACCGGAGTTCGCCGCCATGGCTTTGCAGCACGTCGCACAGGTGTGAGGTGAGGGCGCCGATGCCGCCGCGCAGCTTCTTCATCTGCATGCTGTCGCCGTCGGGCACGCCGAGGCCGAAGGCGAGCGCGGCGGCGCTGCCGGGCGTGGACGGCCCCCGGTAGAGCGTGTTGACGGCCAGCACGGTCATCGAGCCGCGGATCGCACCGAACTTCTCGCGGTCCGGCAGGTAGCGGTCCAACACGTCGGTGACCGAGCCGAACAGCATGTCGTCGATCGCCGAGCGTTCGAATTCGTTTGTCGCACAGGCGTACATCTCGTCGATGCTCTTGGGTGGTGTGCCGGCCTCGAACCGGCCCAGCGCGCGGGTCGGCCCCTGGCTCCAGGCCATCAACCCCGCCATCCCGTTGACCGCGTCGGCGCCGTGCACCTCGTTGAGATGGGTGAAGAGCTTGATGGGGTCGCTGTACTGCACCAGCGGATCGTCGCCGACACCGCGCACGGCCACCGACATCACGTCCAGGTCGATCGTCGCAATGGTGTCCAGGCCCAGCTCGTCGACCACCACCTGGGACGTCGGGAATTGCACCGAGCCGGCGATCTCGAACTGGTACCCGTCGAAAAGCTCGACGGTGGAGGCCATGCCGCCCGCGTAGAGCTTGGGATCCAGGCACACGGTACGCAGCCCGGCCTTCTGCAGCAGCACGGCGGCGGTCAGCCCGTTGTGGCCCGCACCGATAACTATCGCGTCGTAATCAGTCATGTCCTGCCCTCCGGAATGGAGGCTCGCACGACGCCAAAGTTTTGTCAATTATGACGAAACTTCACGGGCGGTCGCCGTGACCCAGGTGTCGGTAATCCCCGCCCGCAGCGCCTCCAGTGCCGCATGGCACAGCCGCGCGAGTTCGCCCAGCGACCGCTCGTGGCTGTCCATCCAGACCTCCATCGCGCCGAACACCGCGGCCGCAATGCATCTCGCGGTGACGGCGGTACGCACCCGTCGGTCCGCCGTCGGACCCGCGGCGCCGTTGGCCCCGCGGCTGCGCCGTTGCAGCTGCGCGGCAATGGCGTCGGCGAAGTCGGCCTGGACCTCCCGGATGTGGCGGACGATGCGGCCGGGGTCCAGCTCGTCTTGCCGCAGGGCGGCGATCTTGGTGACGGCGTCGACGTCATACGGGAACGAGAAAATGGCCGCCTGCACCGAGTCGATGATGGGTTCTTCGGCGGGCCTGGCATCCAGGGCGGAGCGAAACCAGTGCAGCCCGGTGTAGTCGGCGAACAGCAGATCGTGCTTGGAGCTGAAGTGGCGGTAGAACGTCCGCAGCGACACCCCGGCGTCGGCCGCGATCTGCTCGGCCGAGGTGTCTTCCACGCCCTGAGCCAGGAACCGCACCAGGGCGGCCTGCCGCAACGCTTCGCGAGTGCGCTCGCTGCGCGCCGTCTGCGCGGGCCTGACCATGCGAAGAAGGTATCAAGCCGGCGGCGTTGCCATTGCTTTTGTTGTGTCAATATTGACAAAACTTTGCGGCCGGGGTGAGACTGCGCCCATGGTCTCGCTACTCACCCACGCGGTACTCGGCCTGGCGGTCATCAGCTGGATCGTCACGGCGAACAGAGGAGTTTTCGCCCGGCCGGCCGACGGCCCGCTCTTCTCGCCGATGGAAGTCGTGTACTACGTCGTCGGCATCGCGTCGGTCGCCCTCGGCTGGTATTTCAACATCACCTTCGTGCAGCAGTATTCGCACGGATCCACCAACCCGCTCTGGGGCGAACACGGCAGCTGGGTCGAATACATCAAGCTGATGTTCACCAACCCGGCCGCCAGCTCGGCCAGCCAGGACTACACGATCGCCAATGTTGTTCTGCTGCCGCTTTTTACGATCGTGGACGGCTACCGCCGCGGCCTGCGCCACCCGTGGCTGTACTTCGTGTCCAGCCTGTTCACCAGCTTCGCGTTCGCATTCGCGTTCTACTTCGCGACCATGGAACGTCAGCGCCGGCACGAACGGGACCGCTCGACGGTCCACGCCTAGCCCACCGGCTTGGTGGCCCGCCACTTCTGCCGGCCGGCCCGGACCTCGGTGTGGACGTCGCTGAACCCCGCGGCCCGAAGCCGCCCGGGCAGGTCCGCCGGCGCGATCGGGTTGTAGGTGTCGGCGACGTGGATCAGCCGGAACGCCAACGACGGCACGCCGTCGCTGCCGGCGAACACCCCTCCGGGGTGCAGCACCCGGAACGCCTCGGCGAACAGGCGGTCCTGCAGCTCGGGGCGGGGCACGTGGTGCAGCATCGTGAAGCACACCACCGAGGTGAAATGGTCTGCGGGCAATCCGGTTTCACCGCCGTCGCCGTGGATGATGCGCGCCCGGTCGCCAAACATGCGCTGCAGGCGATCGGCCATCACGGCGTCCACTTCGACCGCGGTGAGCGACGCCGTGCGATCCAGCAGGGCGCGCAATGTCGCCCCGTATCCGGGGCCGATTTCCAAAGTGCGCGCGCCCAATTCGACGTCTCGCAGCGCCCAGGGCAACAACTGATCGGCCACTGCCTTTTCCCAGTCCGCTGAGCTGCACCGGCGTCGGTGCAGGAGATTCATCGCCATCCTGATCCCGCCTTTCTGTGGGTCATCCAGAACGCTATGCGACCATCCATAGTGCGGGCTTCCGATATCCTGCCGAGATATGTCGAAATTCAGCCACCACGGGCCGGCGACGTCGTCGCAGACGTTGCCGCCGGGGGCGCAGATCCAACGGCACCGGCATCCCCTGCACCAGATCGTCTACCCGTCGTCGGGTGCGGTCTCGGTGACGACCCCGGCGGGCACGTGGATCACGCCGGCGAACCGTGCCATCTGGATACCGGCGGGGTGCTGGCACGAACACAAGTTCCACGGCACCACGCAGTTTCACGGCGTCGCGCTGGACCCGGCCCGCTATCGCCGCGGCCCCGGGGCGCCCGCCGTCCTAGCGGTCACTCCATTGATGCGCGAACTGATCATCGCGTGTTCGCAGACCGACGGCACCGACACCGACGCGCATCACCGGATGCTGGCCGTGCTGCAGGACCAGTTAGAGGCGACCGGCGTCGGGGAACCGCTGTGGATTCCCACCCCGGCCGACGACCGGCTGCGTCAAGCCTGCGCGTTGATCGCCGAAAATCTACGAGAGTCGTTGACGCTGAAGGAGATTGGCAACCGAGTCGGCGTCGGCCAGCGCACGCTGAGCCGCCTCTTCAGCGACGAGCTGGCCATGACGTTCCCGCAGTGGCGCACCCAGGTCCGGCTGCAACACGCCCTCGTGCTGCTCGCCGAGCGGCGTGACGTCACCTCTGTGGCAGCCGAATGCGGTTGGGCCACACCTAGTGCCTTCATCGACAGCTACCGGCGAGCGTTCGGACACACCCCCGGCCAGCTGGCCGCAAAGGGCTTCTAGCCGATGGGCTCCAGCACCTCGGTCCCGACGAACGGCACCAGCGCCCCGGGCACCCGCACGCTGCCGTCGGGCTGCTGGTGGTTCTCCAGGATCGCCACCAACCACCGCGTGGTGCCCAGCGTGCCGTTCAGCGTCGCGGCGGTCTGCGGTTTGCCCGCCTCGTCGCGATACCGGGTGGCCAGCCGGCGGGCCTGGAACGTCGTGCAATTCGACGTCGACGTCAGCTCGCGATAGGCGCCCTGCGTGGGAACCCAAGCCTCACAATCGAATTTGCGCGCGGCCGACGATCCCAGATCGCCCGCGGCGACGTCGATCACCCGGTAGGGCACCTCGATGCGCGCCAGCATCTCACGCTGCCAGCCCAGCAGCCGCTGGTGTTCGGCCTCGGCGTCGGCGGGTGTGCAGTAGACGAATCCCTCGACCTTGTCGAACTGGTGCACCCGAATGATGCCGCGGGTGTCCTTGCCGTAGCTGCCGGCCTCGCGCCGGAAGCACGACGACCACCCGGCATACCGCAGCGGCCCGCCGGACAGGTCCAAGATCTCGTCGGAGTGATAGCCCGCCAGCGGCACCTCCGAGGTGCCCACCAGATACAGATCGTCGGCCTCCACCCGGTAGACCTCCTCGGCGTGCGCGCCCAGGAATCCGGTGCCGGCCATCACCTCCGGGCGCACCAGCACCGGTGGAATCATCGGGACGAAGCCGTTCTCGACGGCCAGCCGCAACGCCAGCTGCAACAGGCCCAGCTGGAGCAGCGCGCCCTTGCCGGTCAGGAAGTAGAACCGCGACCCGGACACCTTGGCCCCGCGCTGCATGTCGATGAGCCCGAGCGATTCGCCGAGTTCCAGGTGGTCCTTCGGGTTGCCGATCGCCGCGGGCTCGCCGACCAGGTCGAGGACGGCGAAGTCGTCCTCGCCGCCGGCGGGCACCCCGTCGATGACGACGTTGGAGATGGCCATGTGCGCCGCGGTGAACGCCGTCTCCGCGTCGGCCTGGGCGGTTTCGGCGGCCCTCACCTGCTCGGCCAGTTCCTTGGCGCGTGCCAGCTTGGCCGGGCGCTCCTCGGGGGACGCCGCCCCGACGCTCCTGCTGGCGGCCTTCTGCTCGGCCCGCAGGGAGTCGGCCGACGAGATCGCGGCCCGGCGGGCGGCGTCGGCGGTCAAAAGGGCGTCTACCAGCGACGGGTCCTCGCCACGACTGAGTTGGGAGCGGCGCACGACGTCGGGGTCTTCCCGGAGCTGCTTCAGGTCGATCACGGCCCTGAGACTACTTTCACCGCTGCCGGCGGATTCGCGGCGCATCCACCCGCTTGGTCGCAGGACTCACATCAGTAACTTTTGTCACGCGTCTCAGGTGCTGCTGTCAGAATGGAGCCGATGTCGCAAGCGCCCGAGAAGGAACTTTCGGACGCCCGGGAAGCCCGGGCGGTCGAGTCGACCGATGAGTCGTCCGGTCAGCAGCCGTCCACCTTCCTATGGCCGCGCAGCCTGCAGGCCCGCGCGACCCGGCGCGCGCTGCTGCTGACCGCGCTCGGTGGCCTGTTGATCGCCGGGCTGGTCACCGCGATCCCGGTCGGTGGTCCCGGCTCGGGCCGCTTCCTCGACAGCAGCCCGGTGCGCAGCACCGGCACCAAGAGCGACGCCGCCTTCAACCGCGCCTCCCCCGGGGAGTGCCTGATGTGGCCGGACACCTCCCCGGAGTCGGCCAGGATCGTCAACTGCGGTGACGACCACAAGTTCGAGGTCGCCGAATCCATTGACATGCGGACGTTCCCGGGCTCCGAGTACGGGCCCAACGCCGCGCCCCCGACGCCCGCGCGCATCCAGCAGATCACCCAGGAGCAGTGCGAGGCCGCCGTCCGCACTTACCTCGGCGCCAAGTTCGATCCGAACAGCCGGTTCACCGTCAGCCTGCTGTGGCCCGGCGACCGGGCCTGGCGCCAGTCCGGCGATCGCCGCATGCTGTGCGGCCTGCAGCTGCCCGGCATGAACAACCAGCAGCAGGTGTTCAAGGGCAAGGTCGCCGACGTCGACCAGTCCAAGGTGTGGCCGGCCGGCACGTGCCTGGGCATCGATTCGGCGACCAACCAGCCGACCGATGCGCCGGTCGACTGCGCGGCGCCGCACGCGATGGAGGTCACCGGCACGGTCAACCTGGCCGAGAAGTTCCCCGGTGCCCTGCCGGCCGAGCCGGACCAGGATGGCTTCATCAAGGACTCGTGCACCAAGATGACCGACGCGTACCTGGCGCCGGTCAAGCTGCGCACCACCACCCTGACGCTGATCTACCCGACGGTGCCGCTGGCCAGTTGGACGGCCGGCAGCCGCGAGGTGGCCTGCAGCATCGGCGCGACGCTGGGCAATGGCGGCTGGGCCACCCTGCTGAACAGCGCCAAGGGGCAGCTGCTGATCAACGGCCAGCCGCCGGTGGCGCCGCCCGACATTCCCGAAGAGCGGCTCACCATGCCGCCGATTCCGCTGCAGGTCCCGGCGCAGTCGCCGACCAGCCAGTCCGGCTCGGGTGCCGGCACGGGCTCGGTCCCGGAGATCCCGCCGAACAACCAGCACCTGCCCGGCCAGCAGCCGGTTCAGCAGCCCCAGCAGGCTCCACAGCAGCAGGCGCCGCCGCCGGCGGACAACGGCGCCCCGCCGGCCAATCCGGCACCCGAGGCGCCGACGCCGCCACCCCCACCGCCTGCGCCGCCGGCGAACCCCGCGCCGGAGGCACCGCCCGCCGGGCCGGCGCCCCCGGGAGGCTAGCCGGGTGCCCATGCGGATGGATCCGCAGCGCTTCGACGAATTGGTCTCCGACGCCCTCGACCTGATTCCGCCCGAGCTGGCGGCCGCCATGGACAACGTCGTCGTGCTGGTCGAAGGCCGCCATCCCGAGGACGCCGAACTGCTCGGGCTGTACGAGGGGGTGGCGCTGACCGAGCGCGACTCCGACTACTTCGGCTCGTTGCCGGATGCCATCACCATCTATCGCGAGGCGCTGCTGGACGTCTGCGAATCGGAGGACGAGGTCGTCGAGGAGGTGGCCATCACGGTGATCCACGAGATCGCTCACCACTTCGGCATCGACGACGACCGGCTGCACGAGCTGGGCTGGGCCTGAGGGCCTGGCCCGCCCGCCGGATTCCCGGGCGCGGCATCCCGGATTTGTCGGCGCCGGGTGCTATGAACTCACCTATGAGCATTGACTGCCGCGACTGCCGGGCAGGCTTAGATCACTGTCACGGCACCATCATTCGCCACCCACTGCACCGGTCGGAATGCACGGAGCCGGACTGCTTCACCCCCGAGTTGTTGCCGCACGCCTTCGTCATCGACTGCGACGCCGTCGGCTGCACATGCACCGAGGTCATCGCGCTGGCCGTCTGACCGGAGTCAGCCCATCGGGTCGGTGCTCGACCGCACCGCGTCCGCGGCCGGGGTCGCCTCTTCCTCCGGGTAGAACGGCGGCGTCAAGCTCCCCCACCGCACGCAGCTCCACCGCCCGTCGGTGATCGGGGTCAGCGCCACCGATTCGGTGTTGTCCAGGTGGTTGTCCAGCGCGAAGTCGGCTTCCACGCCGGCCAGCACGGCGGCGGCCAGCCGGATCGCCGCGCCGTGGCTGACCAGAACGATGTCGCCGTGGAAGTCGTCGTTGTCGAGATAGCGCAGGCGCAGGTCGGTGAGCACCGGGACGTACCGGTCCAGCACGTCGTTGCCGGTTTCACCGCCCGGGAGCGCGACGTCGAGTTCGCCGCGGTGCCAACGCTCGTAGACCGCGTTGAACTCGGCGACCGCGTCGTCGTCGTTGCGGTTTTCCAGCCGCCCGACCTGGACCTCGTGGACGCCCGGCACCTCGATGGGCGGCACCTCGACCTGCCCCCCGATCACCGCGGCGGTCTGCAAGGCTCGCGTGGCCACCGAGTGCGCGAGCATCGCCGGCCGCCCGGAGCCGCGGGCGAACGCGCGGGCCTGGTCGCGGCCCAACGGGGTCAGCTCCGCGCCCGGCGGGCGCGTGTCGAGCCGGCGCTCGACGTTTCCGAATGACTGGCCGTGGCGCACCAGGATCAACCGGCCGCTCACGCCCGCGACCCCCGCTCGTCGGGCGTTCCGCCGCGCAGCCGCGCCAGCCAGCGCGCGCCCTCGTCGGCCGACGGCGGCAATGCACCGGCGGGTGAGCCGGTGGGCCAGGATCCCAGGTATCGCACATCAGCACAACGACGGTGCAGCGCTTTGAGTGCCTCGGCGACGGCATCGTCGTCGATGTGGCCCACGCAGTCGGCGAAAAACCGGTAGGTGCCGAGTCCGGTTCGGGTAGGCCGGGATTCGATGCGGGTCAGGTCGATGCCGCGGACGCCGAATTCGGCGAGCGCGGCCAGCAGCGCACCGGGTGCGTTGTCGATGCTCAGCACCACCGAGGTGCGGTCGGCCCCGGTGCGGGCCGGCGGTGGACCCGGTCGGCCGACCAGGAGGAAGCGGGTGCGGGCGTTGGGTTCGTCGACGACACCCCCGGCCAGGGTGTCGAGCCCCCAGCGGGTGGCGGCCAGCGGCGAGGTCACCGCGGCGTCGACGTGTCCCTCGGCCACCTGCTGGGCGGCGTCGGCGTTGGAGTACGCGGGTCGCAGTTTGGCGTCGGCGAGATTGGCGGCGACCCACTGACGCACCTGGGCTGCCGCCACACCGAAGGCCGCCAGGGTCCGCACCTCCGCCGCGCTGCGGCCGGGTTTGACGACGATGCTGAACGCGACGTCCAGCGTGGTTTCGGCGAATACCTGCAGGGGCGATCCGATGGCCAGGCTGTCCAGGGTGGGCGTCACCGAACCGTCGATTGAATTCTCGATCGGGACGCAGGCGTAGTCGGCGGCGCCGTCGCGCACGGCGTCCAGCGCCGCGGAGGTGCTTTCGACGGGGGAGGGTTGCACTTCTCCGCCCGGCCCGGGAACCAGGCCGGCGGCAGTGATCTGTCGCAGCGCCGCCTCCGTGAACGTCCCCTCCGGACCGAGGTAAGCGATGCGGGTCACGTCCCAACCCTAGCGGCGTCAGGCCAGAAACCCCTTGCGACGCCCACGCCGGTGAGTTAACTTAGGCTTACCTAATCGAAGGATGAGAATGGTGTTACCGCTGAGTTGCCCCGCCCCGACCACTGCCGAACGGATTCGCAGCGCGTGTGTCCGCGCCGGTGGCGCGCTGCTCGCCATCGAGCATGACGACCCGGTCCCGACGCCCGTGCATCACCTGATGGACGACGGGTCGGTCGCGCTGGCGGTCCCCGTCGAGCGGGCGCGCGAGCTCGAACGCCCCATCTCGGGGTGCCCGGCGCTGCTGGAACTGACCGACTACGCGCCGCTTCCGCTGCGCGAACCGGTCCGTTCGCTGGTCTGGGTGCGCGGCCACCTCCAGGAGGTACACCCCAGCGAGATCCTCGCCACCCTCGACCTGATCGCCGCCGAATGCCCGAATCCGGCGCTGCTGGGCGTCGATACCCCGCGCTGTGCGCCGCCCGACGGCGAGGAATCGCGCTACACGCTGCTGCGGCTCGAGATCGCCTCGGTGGTGGTCACCGACGCCACCGGCGCGGAGCCGGTCAGCGTCGGCGATCTGCTCGATGCCCGGCCCGACCCGTTTTGCGCGCTCGAGTCGAGCCTGCTGTGGCACCTGGACACCGCCCACAGCGATGTTTTGGCGCGACTGGTGTCCAGGCTCCCGGCTCCCCTGCGGCGCGGTCACGTGCGACCGCTGGGCCTGGACCGCTACGGAGTGCGGTTCCGCGTCGAGGGCGACGACCGCGATCACGACGTCCGGCTGCCCTTCCACAAACCCGTCGACGACATGACCGGCCTGAGCCAGGCCATCCGGGTGCTGATGGGCTGCCCGTTCATCAACGGACTTCGCGCGCGCGGCTAGCGGTACCCGGCTGGGACAGATCGCGCCGTACCGGCGCGGCGGGGCGCCGGGCACGTACGTTTACCGGGTGAACGGCGACCGCTCACCGCAACGCCGGCGGCCCCCCGGGGGGAGCCCGCCCGCGCAGCCGCGCCCCGGCCAACCACGTCCCGAGCCGCCGCAGGTCATCCGCCACCCGGCCGGCCCGCCGGTGTCGCCGACCGCGCAGACCCAGCCGCTGCGCCAACCGCCGCCACCGCTCGCCGCCGCGCCGGCGTCGCCGGTTCCGCCGCCGCCCCGACCGCACGCGCCGCGTGCGTCCCGGAGGCACAAGTTCCGCTGGGTCCGTGCGGTCGTGTCGGTCCTGCTGGTGGGCCTCCTGCTGATCGGCGCCGGCATCGTCGCGGGGGCGGCCTGGTTCGACCACAAGCTGCACCGCGAGCAGGTGCTCGCCGACTACCCCGATCGGCCCGCGGCCGGCCGGGGCGTCAACTGGCTGATCGTCGGGTCGGACAGTCGCCAGGGGCTCAGCGCCGAGCAGCAGCAGGACCTGGCCACCGGCGGCGACATCGGTAACGGCCGTACCGACACGATCTTGCTGGTGCACGTGCCGGGCGTCGGCGCCGGAGTGCCGACGACCATGGTGTCGATCCCGCGCGATTCGTACGTGCCGATCCCGGGTCACGGCAAGGACAAAATCAACTCCGCGTTCGCGATCGGCGGCGCGCCGTTGCTGGTCCAGACGGTGGAGCAGGCCACCGGGCTGCGCCTCGACCATTACGCCGAGATCGGGTTCGGCGGCTTTGCCGCGCTGGTGGACGCGCTCGGCGGGGTGACGGTGTGCCCGAAGGCCGCCCTCGACGACCCGTTGGCCGGCATCGAGCTGCCGGCGGGCTGCCAGTCCCTCAACGGCCGCAACGCGCTCGGCTATGTCAGGTCGCGCGATACCCCGCGGGCGGATCTGGACCGGATGGTCAACCAACGGCAGTTCGTGGCGGCGCTGCTGCATCGGGCCGCCAGTCCCGCGGTCTGGCTCAATCCGTGGCGCTGGTTTTCGGTGCCGCGGGCGGCCGCCGACGCCCTGACCGTCGACCGGGGCGACCACGTCTGGGATCTGGCCCGCCTCGGCTGGGCACTGCACGGGTCGACGGCCACGATGACCGTCCCGATCGGCGAGTTCACCAGCGGTGATGCCGGGTCGGTGGTGGTGTGGAACCACGACGAGGCCGCCCAGTTGTTCCAGTCGTTGGCGTCCGACGCGCCCCTACCCCCGGCCACCTCAACCGAACAGCAATAGCGGACGGGCTAGCTGTCGTGACCTGAGAGGTTGTTGACGGCGTGCCTGCTTGAAAGTGGGAGGACCTCCTGACGGAGTGGATG